>PXDP01000070.1 GCA_003565035.1 PVC group bacterium
GGTTCGCTTTATCTTTTAAAAAGGACGGCAGACCCTGACCGTCCGCGAATGCATCGTCGGGAAGAAACAGTTCTCGGTAGCGGACTTCTTCAAATTGAGGGGGTTTTGTCATTCGATCGTGCTCCGACTATGCTGTAGACCTTTCCAGGAGACAATTTGCACCTTAAACGGGTAAAGACCATGAATCAACGTCCCTCCGCTCTCCCCACTGAAAATCTGATATGATAAGAGGAATGCACGTTCATATCCACGCCACCGCCCAGCTTGTCCTGCCCTGTTCACACAAATCTTACTGGACAATAGCTTGCTTTCCTTTGCGTCATCGTCTCTACCGATCAAGGGTAACTTTTCTCAGCGAGAACTGCGGTTTGATTGACACGGAGGTGAAAAATACTGTGCAGAACGGGCAGTACAATGCTGCCAGAGGTGGCGGGGAGAAATTGAACGTTCAGCATCGAATGTTGAATGGGTTTTTATCCCAACGGGATAAGATTCGTCAGCCAGGGGCACCGCCCCTGGGCAAGTTCACCCTAAGGGGTCCCATCCTGAAGGGATGGTATTCTTTACGCGCGAAGAGAGAACTGGTTGAAAAATGCCCTCAAGCAATGCATCGAAAAGATTTACTGCATTGCAAACCCATTCTCTGTAAATTATTTCCTCGCAATCCCCCGCCGCAACACATGCACCGTAACCTCCCCGGGACAAAACAAGCGGCAATCGATCGAGGAAGTCCCCGCGCCGCGCGAGGTGTATCCCTGCACTCCCTCCCACTGCCAGGCACCGCGGATCATGGCCCGCGGGGTATCGTGGACATGCGCCACCAGCGGTATTCCGCCGGGCAGGCAGAGTTGTCCGCCGTGCGTATGACCCGAAAGCATCACATCCGCGCCCGCCGCCGCCGCTTCGCGGTACAATTCCGGACTGTGCGAAAGCAGCACCGTCACCGCCGCTTCCTCCATTTGCGCCCGCAACGGCGTAAAATCATGCGTACGGTACCAGTGCCCGTCATCCACCCCCGCCAGCAGAATCCGCTCCCCGCCCCGCTCCAGCCACACCGCCTCGTTCACCAGCCCGTGAATCCCCATATCCGGAAAGCGAAGCATGATCTCCAGACTGTCATGATTCCCCAGCACCGCATAAACTGCGTCCCCCAACACCGGCCGCACCGACTCCAGGGCTTCCAGCGATTCCTCGTAAGGTCCAAAATCCTCTCCGCGGTAATCCCCGGTCAGCACACACACATCAAAAGAAATTTCCGCCAGCATCTCTTTGAGAATCCCCGCCAGATCGGGCGTGTAATCAAAATGAAAATCCGTCAGGTGCAGCATCCGGAAGCCGTCGAACGCCTCCGGCAGTCCGGGCAGGAAAATCTCCCGCTCGATTCGGCGCGGGGAACGGGCCATGCGGCGGGCGCGCGCCAACTGACCGGTCAGCCACAGCCCCGCCTTCAGTCCCCGCCGGTACACCGGCTTCACATGTCGCCCCAGCCAGTGATTCCGGTACCGCGCCTCCCGGTCATAAATTTGCATTTGACGGTCCAGCCGCCGCTCCAAAAAGGCCGGACCATAGTGAGCCGCCAGTCTGGCGTAATCCACCTCCCGGTAATGGGAATGGGCGTGCAGACGCTTCAGCAGTTCAGGCGGGATCTCATGCATCAGGCTTCCAGTTTACTCCCCACCGGCAAAGAATGTCCATTCAGAAATGCTCCGCCCTCCATCGCCGCCCGGCCCGGCGGCTGAACCCGCAGCAGACGCAGGGCCCCGTCCCCGCAGGCCACCAGCGGTCCTTCCCCCGAAGCATCCAGCACGGTTCCCGGCACACCGACACCGGATTCCACCCGCGACTTGAGAATTTTCAACGGCCCCTTGCCAGTCAGTTCCGTAAAGGTGCCCGGCCAGGGCTGATACGCCCGCACCCGGTTGTGCAGAACCCTCGCCGGCAGGGCCCAGTCCATCCGCCCGTCCTCTTTTTCCAGTTTGCGGCACTCGGTGGCCTCCGCATCATCCTGCGCGCGCCAGACCGCGGTCCCGTCCCGCAGGACCCGCACCGCCTTCACAATCACCTCCGCGCTCAGCGCCGCAAAGCGGTCATGCAGCTCGGCACTGGTCTCATCCGGGCCGATCTCCACCGGCACCTGCATCAGAAGATCCCCTGCGTCCATTTTCTCACCCACACGGATCACCGAAAGCCCGGTCCGGGTGTCCCCGTTAGCGATGGCACTTTGAATCGGACTGGCCCCCCGGTATTTCGGCAGCAGCGAAGGATGAAGATTGATGGCACCTTCGGGGGGAAGCGCACATACCGGCTTCGGAAGATACTGTCCGTAGGCGAACACCACCAGCAGATCGGGTTTCAGGGCCGCCAAGGCCTCACAGCAACTGCCCACCCGCTCGGGGGTCAAAATCTCCAGCCCCAGCTCCGCCGCTTTCTGCTTCACCGGCGAAGCCGTCAACACCCGTTTGCGCCCGCTTGGCCGGTCCGGCTGGGTGCAGACCCCGCACACGGTAAACTCCGGGGCGGCATGAAGTGCCTCCAGGGCCGGAACCGCAATTTCCGCCGTGCCCATGTAAAGAATTCGTTGAAGATTTGTCATACCCCCTGTCCTATGATCCAGATGCGCCTGAATCAATCCTATTTCCCACAGATAGCCCAGCCGGGGCGGCTGATTTTTCTTACATGGAACCTAACTCTTTTTGCGGGCTTGAAAAATGCTCGAAAGACACCATGTGTTATGTAAGGGTTTCACGCTTAATCAACGCAAATATCTCCATGCAGACACTGTATCCCATCTGGTTTGATATCGACGGCACCCTGCTGCACACCCGCGCGGGGCACGGTGCCTTCCGTCAGGCTCTGTTCGAAGTCTTCGGTTGGGAGGATGACCTCTCCACGGTTGTGTTTGCCGGCAATACGGACCTGCGGGTGCTTCTGGATATGGTGGAAAAATTCGGCGGCTGTCCACACGCGACCCGCGAAAAGCACGGTGCCTTCTTTGAGGTCATGACCCGTCATTTGGATGCCGGGCTGCTGGCGGAGAAACCCGCACCGGTCCCCGGCGCGGCGGAACTGGTGGCCCATTTGCAAAGGCTTCCGCACGTTGTCTGCGGCCTGCTCACCGGCAATGCCCGCGCCTGTGCGGAGGCCAAACTCCGCCATGCCGGCTTTCCGGATTTACTTCAGCACGGCGGGTTTGGAGATGAACACCCTGACCGCGATATCCTCGCGGTCCGCGCCCTGGAACGCCTGAGGCAGCATCATGGGGACCGCCCGCTTTCTCCAGGCCTGGTGATCGGCGACACCCCGCGCGACGTTCAGGCGGCAAAAACCATCGGCGCCCGCTGTCTGGGTGTCAGCAGCGGGTCCTACAGTCGTGAAGATCTTCTGGAGGCCGGCGCGGACCGGGTGGTGCAAACCCTTCACCCGGAAACGGCACTGTTGAACTGGATCCTGTCCGCTTAACGCCCCAGCTCACGGCGAATTTCTGAGAAGCCCCGGATGCGGTATTTTGAACAGAGTTCTTCGATCCGGTCCAAATTCTCCCCGGGGTTTCTGGACAGCACCTCGTAAATATCGGCTTTGGATTTGAGCCCGCCCGCATAAAGCTTCAGGACCACCAGATAAGCCAGCGGAAGTATTTTCAGCCGACTGTTTTCCCGGACAACAAAATCCGCCTCCTGCTGTCCCTCCTGAATCACGGCAGGGAATCTGTCGGCAAAACTGATCACCTGTATCAGACCCGCCGGGGTCATAATATCCAGGACACCCCCCAGTGGATCTTCAGCATCCGGTTTTCTCAATTCGACAATATAGCCTTTTGCTTTTAACGTTTCCGAAAATTCGACAAGATCGTTTACCGCAATATTTCCCGCCAAATCAAGATCAGCGGTCGTGCGGACATAATGATACGCCGCAAGTGCCATAGCCCCGATCACACACAACGATATGCCGTGTTTTTCCGCCAGCATCTCCACGGTTTCGGCCTCGGTCAATAAATCAGGAACCGCTTCCATATCTTCTGTCCACCGATTGAGGATTCAAGGTTTTCACCTGCTGATGAAGCGACAGGGCCATCCGCATACGCTCTTCAACGGTCATGGCGCGGATCCGGGCCTGCTCCGCCTCGCGGGAGGCCCGGGCGGAAAGACTGTGGCGCCGGGCTGGAAAACCATCGGAAGAAACTTCATTCTGCATCCTGTGAAATCTAGGCAGCCCACTGCAAAAGGTCAAGTCCCATCCCCGAACGGTTCGTAGTCCACCCGCCACAAAAACAGCCCATGGGGCGGGGCGGAGACTGTGTCCGGCGTTCGCTCCCGGTCCTCCAGCAGCCGCGCCACATCCGCCACCGTCAGATCCCCCCGCCCCACCCGCAGGAGGGTCCCGGTGACTTGGCGCACCATCCGGTACAGAAAGCCCCCCGCCACCGCGCGGACATAAAATCCGTCTTCGGTTTCTTCGATGGAGAGCGAATCCATCCGCCGCACAGTGTTCTCGTCCGCCTCCACGCGAATCGCCGAAAAGGCACGGAAATCATGTTCGCCCGTGAGCACATCACAGGCATCGCGCATCGCCGCCAGATTCAGCACCGACGGTTCGCGCAGGCGGGTGAAGCGAAGCTCCGGCGGCATCACCCGGCCACAGAACACAACGTAGCGATATTCCTTTCGCACCGCATCAAATCGGGCGTGAAAGCCGTCCGGTACCGGCTGCCCGGCAAAAATGCGGACATCCTCCGGCAAGACACCATTCAGGGCTTTCATCCATTGCCCCGCGTCAAAATCGGACCTGGGCGCATCAAAATGAAAGGTCTGCCCGCGGGCGTGCACCCCGGTGTCGGTCCGGCCGCTGGCATGAATCCGTACGGAAACTCCCCCCGCCAGCCGCGCGATTCCGGCTTCGATCTCACCCTGCACCGTCCGCGCACCCGGCTGCACCTGCCACCCCCGGAACGCGGTGCCGTCGTATCCAACGGTCATCAAGAAGCGGCGGGCGCGCGTGTCCATGGGCTCAGGCCGGAGCCGGAGTGGCCACCGGTGCTTTCCGGGTTTTCCTGAACACGACCACCAGCAGCACCACCGCGACGATCAACAGGGGAATCCCGATCAGCGGACGAACCGCCACCCAGGCCACGGCAATGGTCACCAGAGACAACACCGCCGCAACCAACCCACTGATCAGCCCCAGGCCCGCGCCGACAATCCGGCCGAAAAACGGGAGAATATCCGACATCACCCGCAAGGGACTCAGGAACATGCCCAGTCCCGAACTCATCACAATCCAGCCCACCAGCCGCAGAATCCAGGTCAGCATTTTCACTTCCTGCTCCGCCTGGGCGATCATGGCCTCTTTGCTGTGCAGTCCGGATTGAACCCGGGAATAGGCCGAACCGGTCGAATCCATCCAGGACCGGTTCAGTTCGTTGCCCTGCAGACCCGCGATGATGCTGACGTTTCCTGCCGGGACCGTCCGGAACTGAATTCGCACATCGCCCACCTGCGGAGAGGCAGGATTCTGACCGATAAACAGATATTCGCCCTGCATCTGACCCTTCGGCGGCAGCGTCAACGCCTCTGCGGAAACCGTCAGCGTCTCATAGCCCCCGATTTGCGAAATAATGGACGGGTGCAGCAGCAGTGCGCCCAGCTCGACCGTGGAGGCCGAAACCGTGCGGTCACTGAACGGCATGCTGCCGGGGTTGCGGCGGTTCGGGTCCTGTTCATAGAAATTGTTACTGTCAATCACCCGTCCCGACCAGGTCGTCTGATAACTGTAGGTCGTCACTGTTTCCTGGCCGCCGCCCACTTTGGTCCGTGTTTCACTCTGCGAGCGCTCCTCCCATTGATACATCTCCACCCGGCGCTGCAAATGAATCGTGTCGCTCACGCTCAGTCCGAACGCCGGATCCTCCAGCACATCGCCCGTCCGCGTCTGCCCGCTCACGTGCACCAAGTGCCGTCCGCTGACCGTCGGCACCTCGTCGGGGGAAATTTCCGCCGCCGCGATCATCACCTCGTTGAGGCGTTTGTACTGCTGGACCGCGTTCCCCTCGTTCCACCACAGCAGCACAAAACTGCCGAAAAACAGGATGATCCCGAAAAAGATCCCTTTAATGGAATTGCCAAGGCGGCTGAAAAAACTCTGTTGCGTAACTTTTGTGGCCATTCTTTCCTCTCCGATAGATGTGATTGCTTACAACAGAGGAACATTTGAATATTCAGGAGACATCTGTCAAGACCGGAGCCCTCAAAACGGTTACCGGTTTAATTCCCTGCGAAGATTCCGGCCAAAACCATTGCATCGGCGTGCGGCAACCGGTGCGGCGATAGCCGCCTTCTTTGCTCTTCAGGCCCATCATATTCGGCATCCCGACTTCATCGCCGTAATAAATCATCGGCAACGCAGGCATGGTAAGTAGAAAGGTGAACAATCCCTTAAGCTGATCAATCGAACGGCTGGTCCCGCAACGCATGTAATCGTGGTTGCCGCTCATCATGCAGATCAGTCCGCCATGACGGTTAGTGTGATGCGTCAGATAGTGCGCATAAAAGCGGGCCACGTCGCCGCCCTGATCACTGAAAACAGGCTCCGGCACACCGTTCTCCCAGCCGGGCAGGGAAAACAGTTCATTGAAGGCCCGGTTATTGTGCAGCAGAAAGCTCATGTTTGCAGGATTCGAGAAACCAGGGATGGTCAATGCTGGTGTGTCCCGGCACCAGATCGAGCATCAGCCGCATCCCGCGGGTGTGCAACGCTTCAACGAGCCGGTCCAAATCCGCCATGGTCCCGTAACGCGGAGCCACCGCCTTGAAATCACGCACATCGTATTGCGTAGCGATCACTTTCCACCACCTTTGTCTTGGCGACGCGAAGCGTTTCCCCCTTTTCCATTCCATTTTGCCGTATCTTGAGTAAAGATCGAATCACACTCATTCCAACGTTACCGAAAGCCTTTATGAATTCTCCAGACTCCTTTCTCCAAGATCTCCTCGCCCGCATGTCCCTTCCTGAGAAAATCGGTCAGCTCACGCAGGCACGCATTGAGGACCAGTCCCCCGAAAAAATACAGGCCGGACTCAAGGCAGGCCGCTGGGGCTCCCGCATTCTCGCGCAAACCAACTGGGCCGGCAATCTGAAAAACAAGTCCCTGAATGTGGAAGAAATGAATGCCCAGCAGAAAGTCGCGGTGGAGGAATCCCCTGCCGGTATTCCGCTGATCTTTGGCCGGGATGTGATCTATGGTCACCGCACCGTCTACCCGATTCCGCACTGCCAGGCCGCCAGTTTTCATCCGGATCTGGTCGAAAAGGCCTGCACCTGCGTCGCCCGCGAAGCCGCCGCCGAGGGCATCCACTGGACATTTTCACCGATGCTCGATCTGGTACGCGATCCGCGCTGGGGCCGGGTCATCGAAAGCTATGGCGAAGATCCGTTTCTCATCTCCGAGATGGGCTGTGCCAGCGTTCGCGGGTTTCAGGGTGAGGACCCTTCAGCACCCGACCGCATTCTCGCCTGCGCCAAACATTTCGCCGGCTATGGCGGCTCCGAAGGCGGGCGGGATTACGACAGCACCGACTGGAGTGACGACAGCCTGCACAACATGATTCTCCCGCCTTTCCGCGCCGCCGTCGAAGCGGGCATCGCCTCCATGATGTCCGGATTCAACCAGCTCGCAGGCCGGTCCGTCAGCGCCAGCCCTCACCTGACCCGCGACTGGCTGAAGACCCAGCTTGACTGGGATGGCTTCATCGTCTCAGACTGGGGCTCTGTAAACGATCTCATCGCGCACCGTCAGGCTGAAACCCGAAGCGATGCCGCCCGCCTGGCCCTGGAAGCGGGCATCGACATGGATATGGTCGACGCGCTCTACGAAGAAGGCCTGGCCGCCTTGGTGGACTCCGGGGAATTATCGGAAGCTCTCATCGACGAAGCGGTCCTTCGCGTCCTGCGCGCCAAACAACGGGCCGGACTCTTCGAACGGCCCTACACCGAACCAACACCCGACCTCCAACGCGCCCCGGAACACATTGCCATCGCCGTGGAACTGGCCTGCCAAAGCATCGTCCTCCTGAAAAACGACGGTATCCTGCCCCTGGCGGCCACGCACAAAAAAATCGCCGTACTCGGTCCCTACGCCGAAGCCCGCCGCCAGCACCTCGGCTCCTGGTGCCTGGACGGACGCAGCGAAGACGTCACCCCCATTCTCGATGCCCTCCGCACGCAGATGCCGGACGTGAACTTCATCACCGCCAATGCCGCCTTTACCGACGAAATGATCGCCGCCGCCCGCAGTGCGGAGCTGACCCTCGTTTGCGTGGGCGAAAGCCACGTCCGCAACGGAGAAGCCAAATCCATCGGCGAGCTGGCTCTTCCTCCCGGACAGGAGGCGTTCATTTCCGCTCTGGGCGCGTTGGGCGTCCCCATGGTGATCATCGACTGCTCGGGCCGCTACCTGCCGATCCCTGCCGCCGAACAATACGCCCTCGCCATCCTCCACGCCGGCAGCCTGGGCACCGAAGCCGGGACCGCTATCGCCAAGGTCCTCTCCGGTGAAGTCAATCCCTCCGGCAAGCTCCCCATGACCGTTCCCCGCTTCACCGGTCAAATTCCCATCTATTACAATCGCAAAAGCCCTGGCTCCGCATTGAACCGCGGCCTCTTCAAAGGCTACGAAGACAAGCGGGTGACACCGCTCTACCCCTTCGGATTCGGAAAAAGCTACACCGAATTTTCTCTGGAAAACATAGAACTCTCCGCCGAACACCTGCCCCCGGGCGAAAGCGTAACCCTACGGGCAACCCTGAGAAATCTCGGCGGACGCTCCGGAGCCCAGGTCGTTCAACTCTACATCCAGGACGCCGTCTCCATCCCCACCCGGCCCATGCGCGAACTCAAAGGCTTTCAGCGCATCGAACTCGAAGCCGGGGCCTCGCAAACCCTGACCTTTGAACTCAGTGAAAAACAGCTCGGCTTCTATACATCGAAAGGCGAATGGATCGTCCAGCCCGGCGAATTCCGCCTCGCCCTCGGTTTTGATTCCACCGCCGAACTCACGCACACCCTGCACTATAAAAACACGCTGTGAGGTTTCAATGACAACACCCGCCGCTCTCCAAAACCCCATCCTCCCCGGCTTTCATCCCGACCCCTCCATCGTCCGCGTCGGCGACGACTTCTACCTCGCCACCTCCACTTTTGAGTGGTTCCCCGGGGTGCGCATTTATCACTCCCGCGATCTGCGCCATTGGCGGCTGATCGCCACCCCGCTCGACCGACTGAACCTCCTCGACATGCGCGGCGAA
>PXDP01000182.1 GCA_003565035.1 PVC group bacterium
AAGAGACCGCGAATGGCAGGGCCGTCCCGCGAATGGTGGGAGGGGAAGCAGTTCCAACGGATAGCTGCGCCGGACAACGGATGATGAAGACGGGTGGGGAGGGGGTGGTTTAAAAGCGCAGGGCAATTCCGAGAACTGCGGCGGTGGTGTTTGGGGGCGTGATTTCGGTTCGGGTTCCATCTTCCAGGGTGTAGCGCCAGCGGCGGGTAACCGCGTGTTCCACGGAGGCCTGAAGGCTTAGATGCGGGCTTGGAAGCCATTCGATACCCAGTGCGCCGCGCCAGCGGCGGGCCTGGAGGCGGCTGGTCCGGTCGAATTCCCGGTCGCGCACTCTCCAGGATCCGCCGTCAGGTCCCAGGTCGATTCGGAGGGCCCAGGCGGAATGCGGGTTCCAGATCAGGGTGCTGTCGGGAAATCCGAGGGTCAGGGCGGTGACAGCCTGCGGGTCTGAACGCCAGGCAATCACAGGCAGAAGGGTGTAGGTGCCTGTGCGGCTGTCTGCGCGGACCCCCCAGAGCCATTCGCCCTCCAACAGGGCGGGGTCTGTGCGCAGGAGCTGAACGGCGGGCTGGATGTCCCGGAGATCAAGGCCGCGCTGATCGCGAAGCACATTTGAAGAGACGGCGAGGGCAGGGGCCAGTTCCCCCTGATACTGCTCTCCCTGCCATCGGAACACGGGTCCGGTGGCATGCACGTGTCCGTTGGTGGCGGGGGACCGTCCGTTGTCTTCCGGCATCGTGAAGGCCCGGTAGTCGTGGCGGTAGCCCCAGCGGGTCCCGGCTCCGGCCTCGACCCGTCTGCGGCGGAGTTCTCCCTGCTCAAAGGTGTCCGGGGTCCATTCTTCGATTTGGATAAATCCGCGGGGCGCGGGCTGACCGCCTACAGCTGGAAGGGCGGACAGGAGAAGCAGGAGCAACCCTTTTGGAGAAATTTGATGCATCCATAGAGGTTATCATGCCCAGGGGTGGGGCAAAAGAAATTTCATTATTTCGGCTTTTTGGGATTGCCGCGGTGGGGCGGGGTGGGGTAGAGTGGGGCAAGGTGTCAAACAATGTCGAATGAATTACAACAGCTTATTGCCAGTGCAAGCGGGGGTTCCGCCCCGTTTATGGGGAAGCATGTGCATTCGTTGGACCCCAAAAAACGGCTGACGATTCCTTCGGTTTGGCGGGATGTGGTGGGGGAGGCGAAGAGTTTGTATCTGATGCCGGGGATCGACCGGCCGTGTTTGATGCTGTTGCCGCCGTCGGTGATGGCTCAGTTGATGCAGCGGATGGAGGGGATGCACCTTTCCGATCCGGAGGAGATGGAGCTGATGCTGACGGTGGCGTCGGAGTCGGATCATTTGTCTTTTGACGCCCAGGGGCGGGTGCGCGTGAATGACGAGCATCTGTCTTTTGCGGGGCTGGAGGGCGAAGTGGTCCTGGCCGGCGCGTTTAATCGTATTGAGTTGTGGAATCCTGAAGCCTGGGCGGCCCGCAAGAAGAGTTCGAGCGGTTTGTCGACGGCGGCGAAGTCCCTGAAAATGTAACCTGAACCGGAGAACGATATGGCCAGTCTGAAAAATTTGTTTATGTGGTCGGGCGTCTTAAAGCGCGCGGACCGTTCGCGCGGCATTCGTCTTCCGGGGGAGGGCGCAACGCGTCTGCCGATTGAGCTGATGCAGAAACATCAACTGAGTTCCGAATATCTGGGCGATTTGCGGGTATCGGGACGGAATGGAGGCGCCGCGGCGCGGCGAAGGTGATGGTGGCGGCCACGGTTCATCAGTCGGTCTTGCTTCCGGAAGCACTGGAAGGCTTGCGGGTGAGGGCCGGTGGCGTTTATCTGGATGCGACGCTGGGCGGCGCGGGGCATACCCGGGCGCTGTTGGAGGCTTCGGCTCCGGACGGTCGGGTGTTCGGGGTGGACCGGGATCCGGCGGCATTGGCGCGCGCGGAGGAGACGCTGGCGGAATTCGGCGGGCGGTTTCAGGGACTGCACGGCAATTTTGCGGAGGTGGAGGCTTTGGCCGCCGCCGCCGGACTGGGGGCGTTGGACGGGGTGCTGATGGATCTGGGCGTGAGTTCGGATCAGTTGGACACGCCGGAACGGGGCTTCAGTTTCCGTTTTGAGGGGCCGCTGGACATGCGGATGGATCCGACGCGGGGGGTGTCGGCGGCGGAGTGGCTGGCGGCACATTCGGAGGAGGAAATTGCCAATACGATTTATCAACTGGGCGAGGAACGGCAGTCGCGGCGCATTGCAAAGGCGATTGTGCGGGCGCGTGAGGAGGGAGCGCTGGAGACGACGTCGGCGTTGGCGGAGGTGGTGGAGCGCGCGGTTGGGGGGCGCAAGGGGGCGCGGATTCATCCGGCGACGCGGACGTTTCAGGCGTTGCGGATGGCGGTGAACGAGGAATTGGAGTCGATTGAGCGGGGGGTGGAGGCTTCTCTGCGTTTGCTGAATCCCGGGGGGCGCCTGGCGGTGATTACGTTCCATTCGCTGGAAGACCGCCTGGTGAAACAGATTTTCCGCCGTCACGAGGGCCGGGAGGAATCCCTGTTCGAGGGCGGCAGTGCATGGCGCGGGGAGGAGCCCCGCGGGGTGCGGGTGACCCGCAAGCCGGTGACGGCATCGGAGGCGGAGTGCGCGGAGAATCCGCGGGCCCGTTCGGCAAAATTGAGAATACTTGAGAAAGGAGATCCATCATGACAACAGCACGTACGACACGCAATACAGGACGAAGCGGGGGACGCAAGGCGGGGCGCAAGCCCGGAAGCCGCAACAAGGTGCTGCACACGCAGCGGGTCCGTCTGCCGATGGGCTGGATGGTGCTGCTGACGATGCTGGTGGTGAGCGTTTTCGCGTATTTGTTCCTGTGCACGACCACGGAACGGCTGGCGAATCAGATCAAGGAGGAGGAGCAGGAGATCGAACAGCTTCGGCGCCGGGTGGCCAGTGAGGAGGTCCGCTGGAGTGAAATGGTGGGTCCCCGCCGCCTGGAGGAGGCCCTGCGGAAGCACCGGCTGGTGATGAATTATCCGGCGTCGCATCAGATTGTGCATGTGCGCGACATGGCGATGTGGGAGAGTGGCCAGGGGCCGGTGGAAATGGTGGGGCGGCTTGATCGGCTGGACGGAGGGTCCATGCGGCCGTGAAACGAAGCGCCTATGCCGGGCGGGCCGTGGTATGCGGTCTGCTTTTTTTAACCATCTTCGGCGGTCTGGCCGCGCGGATTACGCACTTGCAGCTTGGGGAACATCCCGAGCTTCGGCAGGCGTATCAGCGCCGGATTCAGTTCCGGCGGGAGTTGCGCGGCATGCGCGGACGGGTGCTGGACCGGAATCACCGGATTCTGGCCATGGATGAAGGACGCCGTCACGTGGCGGTGGACCCGAGTTTTGTGAGCCGGCACAATGATCCGCAGCGCTTGCAGCAGGCGCTGGCGGCGTTTCTGCAGGTGGATCCGGGCTTTATCGGTGCCCGTCTGGCGGAAACGGACCGGCGGTACGCGGTGCTGGAGCGCTTTGTGGAGGAATACCGGGCGGAGGAGCTGGTCGACTATTTGGAATCCAACGCGATCCGCCGGGGGGTGGTGGTGGAGTCGGTGAATACGCGCACGTATCCGCACGACAACCTGATGAGCCATGTGCTGGGTTTTGTGAACCGTGAGGGCACGGGCTCGGCGGGAGTGGAGCAGACGATGCACCGTTTTCTGGAGGCCCGTGAAGGCCTGCGGGTGGGCGAGGCGGACGCGCGGCGGCGCGAGCTGGTGGCGCGGCGCATGGTGCAGATTGACGCGAGTGACGGGGCGGATGTGGTTCTGACCCTGGATCAGTATTTGCAGGACGGGGTGGAGCGGGCGCTGGACCGGGGCATCTCCCAGTTCAATGCCGAAGGGGGCTGGGCGGTGGTGATGGATGTGAAGACGGGTGAGGTGCTGGCGATGGCGAGCCGCCCGGATTTCAACCCCAACGAATTTCAGCGGGCCGACGGCGAATCGTTCCGCAACCGGACAGTGACGGGCAGTTATGAGCCGGGCTCCATCTTTAAAGCGATGGTTTTCGCGGCGGCCCTGAACGACGGGCTGGTGGATTTGGAGGAGGTGATCGACACCGAGAACGGGATGTGGATTCACCGGGGGCGTCCGTTGCGGGATTATCATGGGTATTCCAGTTTGACGGCCTCGGAGGTGATCTACAAATCGAGCAACATTGGCACGGCGAAAATTGCCCTGCGGATGAGTCCGCAGCGGATGTATGATTATTTGCGGGAGTTCGGGTTTGGTGCGAGAACCGGCGTTGAGCTGCCCGGGGATGAGGCGGGGATTATGCATCATCCGAGTCGCTGGGACAGTCTGACGCACAGCCGGATGTCGATGGGCCACGCGGTCAATGTGACGGCATTGCAGATGACGGCGGCGATGAACGCGCTGGCGAACGACGGGGTGTTGATGCGACCCTGGCTGGTGCGGGAGGTTCGTTCCCTGACCGGCGAGGTGCTCTACCGCGGGCATCCGCAGGAGGCGGGGCCTCCGGTGGTCCGGGCGGAGACGGCGCGGACAATGCGCACGCTGCTTGCGGGGGTGACGCGTCCCGGAGGCACCGGCCGCCGGGCGGCAGTTCCGGGCTATGAAATCGCGGGGAAAACCGGCACGGCGCAGAAAGTGCTGCCGGGCGGGGGGTATGCGGACCGCCTGAATATTGCCAGTTTTGTCGGCTTTTTTCCGGCGGAAAATCCTGTGGTCACGGTTTTGGTGAGCATCGATGAGCCGAAAGGGGCCCTGCGGACGGGGGGATCGGTGGCGGCTCCGATTTTCCGTGAGATTGCCGAGCATACCCTAGCGTATTTTGGCATTCCGCCGGAGGGCTTTTGAACAATGCAGCATCGGGAACGATCCTTGAATCCCGCAGAGTGGCGGGGGCTGTTTGGAGGACGGATGCCTTCGGGCTGGCCGAAAACGGTGTCCGGGGTGACGGCGGATTCGCGACAGGTGCGTCCCGGCTGGATTTTTGTGGCGGTGAAGGGGCGCGACAGCGACGGCCATCATTTTGTGGATGACGCGGCACGCCGGGGGGCGGCGGGCGTGGTGGTGGAGCGGCCGTTGTTTCACCGGCCGGCAATTCCGGTTTGGCTTGTGGCAGATGCCCGCACGGCGCTGAGTCAGCTTGCGGCGGCCTATTACGGGTTTCCCTCCAAAACGCTGCATGTGACGGGGGTGACGGGCACGAACGGGAAAACCTCGGTCACCTATTTTTTACGTCAGTTGATGGAGGCGGCGGGGCATCCCTGCGGGCTGATCGGGACGGTGTCGTATGCTTTCGGGGCAAGGGAGATTCCGGCGCGGCGGACGACGCCGGGCCCGGCGGAGCTGCAGGAGCTGCTGCGGTCCATGCTGGATGCGGGCTGCGGGCACTGTGCGATGGAGGTTTCGTCGCATGCGCTGGATCAGAAACGCGCGGACGGGGTGGAAATGGATACGGCGGTCTTCACAAATTTGAGTCAGGATCACCTGGATTATCACGAAACCATGGAGGCGTATTTTGAGGCCAAGCGGCGGTTGTTCGCGTTTCCGGGGCTGCGGTACCGTCTGGCGGGGGACGGGCCATGGAGTGACCGGCTGGCCGCCTCTTTTCCGGATGCGGAGTTTTTGCGCTGCGGGCTGGCGGCGGACTGCGGGGTGCGCGCGGAGATTCTGCGGGCGGACGCGTCGGGTTCACGGCTGAGGTTTTTCACGCCCTGGGGCGGCGGCGAGGCGTTTTTGGGGCTTCCGGGTGAGCATAATGTGCGCAACGCGCTGCAGGCGATGGCGGCGGCGGTGTGCGCGGGTGCATCCTGGGAGGCTGTATTGGCGAAGGTGCCTTCGCTGCGGGCCGCGCCGGGACGGCTGGAGGCGGTGCCCTCGTCCTGTGGACAGGTGCTGGTGGATTATGCTCACACGCCGGATGCCCTGGCGAAGGTGTTGCAGACACTGCGGCCTTTGGTGAAGGGACGGCTCATTGTGGTGTTTGGCTGCGGGGGGGACCGGGACCGGTCGAAGCGGGCCCCGATGGCGCAGGAGGTTTCGCGCTTTGCCGACTGGATGCTGCTGACGCAGGATAATCCGCGCACGGAGGATCCCAACCGGATTTTTGCAGACATGCTGGCGGGGATTCCGGATGATCAGCGGATGAACGTGGTGCCGGACCGGGCGGAGGCGATTTGCATGGGCGTGGAGGCACTGGAGGCGGAGGATTTATTACTGATTGCCGGGAAAGGGCATGAGACCCAGCAGGAGTTTGCCAGTTCCCGGGTGCCGTTTGACGACCGGGAGGTGGCACGGCGCTGTCTTCGTGAACGCGACGGGGCTCTTGCCGGAAGGGAGGGGTGAGTATGCCGGTGTTTCAGCCTCAAGACTTGGCGGCATGGACGGGCGGACGCTGGACACGCACGCCGGACAGGGAGATCCTGCGGGTGGTGCACGACAGCCGCGAGGCGGGTCCGGGGTGTCTGTATGTGGCCCTGAAGGGCGCGCGTTTTGACGGGCATTCTTTTCTCGGTTCTGTGACCGATGCCGGGGCGGCGGGGGCGGTGTGCGCCCGGGGGTGTTCAGACGCGGGCCTGCCCTGTCTGGAGGTGGAGGATCCGCAGCGGGCGCTGGAGGATATGGCCCGGAGTTACCGTCAGACCCTGGGCGGCCTGGTGGTGGGGGTGACGGGCAGCGCGGGCAAGACGACGGTGAAGGATTTGCTGGCGGCCATGTTGATGCAGCGGGGGAAGACCTGCAAAACGCGGGGCAATTGGAATAATCAGATTGGGTTGCCGCTGAGTTTGCTGTCGATGGAGCGGGAGGATGATTTTGGGGTGTTCGAGGCGGGGATGAATCATGCGGGCGAGATTGCCCATTTGTGTGATATCCTGCAGCCGCTGTGCGGGGTGGTGACCTCGATCGGTGAGGCGCATTTGGAGGCGTTGGGATCGGTGGAGGCCATTGCGGCGGAGAAAATTTCCCTGCTGGCCGCACTGCCGGAGGAGGGGGTGGCGCTGGTGGATGTGGACAGTCCCTGGAAAGAGCAGATGATTGAACGCACGCGGGCCCGGAAGGTGACCTGTTCGTTGCGGACGCGGGCGGACTATACCGGGCAGCCCGCGGGCGCGTCCGGGGAGCGGCTGCGGATCATGGATGCCGTGCGGAATGATGTGTTTGAGGTGGTCCTGCCGCTGCCGGGAACGCATATGATGCGCAATGTGCTTCAGGCGGCCGGCGTGGCCCGGGAATTCGGTCTCTCGGCGGAGGAAATCGAGGCGGGTTTGCAGGCCTTTGCACCCGCGCCAATGCGCTGGGAACGGATGCGGGTGGGGACCTGGCTGGTGATCAATGATGCCTATAACGCGAATCCGCTGAGTATGAGGAGTTCGATAAAAACCTTCGCGCGAATGGAGGTTCCTATTGAGAAATGGCTGGTGCTGGGGGGCATGAACGAGCTGGGGGACGGAGAGGCGCGGGCCCACCGGGATTTAGGGGTTTTTATTGCCTCATTGGGGGTTCATGGAGTCATAACGGTCGGGGAAAAAGCGCGGTGGATTCATGAAACCGTCTCGGCGGGGGACACGGTGCATGTGGATTCGGCGGCCGAAGCGGCGGCGATGATTCGTGAGCGGGGGGGGGCGGGGGCCGGGATTCTGGTCAAAGCCTCCCGCGGAGACCGTCTTGAGGCGGTGATTTCGGATTTGCAACAACATCTTCAGGATTAAGGAAAAACGATATGCTGTACTGGATTTTTGAGTGGTGGCGCGATTTGGAGGATCCGGCTCTGCGGGATACGCTGAGTCCGCTGCGTCTGTTTGCGTTTGTGACTTTCCGGGCCATGGCGGGGGCGTCGATCGCATTTTTATTGAGTCTGATTGTCGGCCCCTGGACGATCCGGAAACTGCTGGAACTGAAGATGGGGCAGCCGGTGCGGGACGACGAGGTCCTCAAAATGCAGCGGAAAAAGGCGGGCACTCCGACGATGGGGGGGCTGCTGATTTTAGGGACGCTGTCCGTTTCGGTGCTGCTGACCTGCCGCTTTGGCAATCCGTTTTCAACCCTGGCGCTTGCAGGCATGCTGTGGATGGGGGGGATTGGCTTCTGGGATGATTATTTGAAAGTGGTGAAAAAGAGCAGCGACGGCCTTTCGGGCCGGTACAAGCTTTTGGGACAGTTGGGCTGGGCTCTGGTGCTTTTCACGTTTGTGATGTGGCTTCCCGAGACATCCGCGCGGGGGCGTGATTTGATGCTGCCGTTTCTCAAAGAGCCTGTCTGGAGCCCGATGCCCTGGGTGATTGCCTTTGTATTCGCGGCCCTGGTGGTGCTCAGCGCCAGCAATGCGGTGAATCTAACCGACGGCCTAGACGGACTGGCCATCGGCTGCAGCAACGCGGTGGCGGTGTCGTATTTGGTGATGAGTTATTGCGCGGGGCATTTGATTTTTGCGAATTACCTGCAAGTTCCTTTTATTCCCGGTTCGGAAGAGCTGGCGGTGTTCTTTGGCTGTCTGCTGGGCAGCGGACTGGGCTTTTTGTGGTTCAACTGTCATCCGGCCCGGGTGTTCATGGGCGACACGGGGAGTCTGGCGCTGGGCGGCGGGATCGCCACGGCCGCCATTCTGATTAAACAGGAGATCACCCTGATCGTGGTCGGCGGGGTGTTTGTGATGGAGGCGGTGAGCGTGGTGCTGCAGGTGGCCTCGTTTAAACTCACCGGCAAGCGGATTTTCCGCTGTGCGCCGATTCATCATCACTTTGAGATCCAGGCCAAAGATGCGGCCGAGCGTGAGGGACGGTCTGTGGCGGGGGTGGAGACGCTGGTGACAATCCGCTTTTGGATTCTGGGCATTATTTTCGCCATTCTGGGAATCGCCACCCTGAAAATTCGATGAGCCTCTCCTCCCGAGTCTGTATTCTGGGCACCGGCCGAAGCGGTCTGGCGGCGGCCGGGCTGCTGTCGGCCCGCGGGGCGGCGGGCGGGAGGGTGTGCAGTGAGACAGAACCGGGTGCCGACGTCCGGGCCGCATTCGCGGACTTGGGTTTTGCCTGGGGCGCCCTGGGACCCCTGGAGGGGGATGAACGGATTGTGGTGAGTCCCGGATTTGCGGTGGATAATTCCTGGCTGGTGCGGGCGCGGGCGAACGGGAGCCGGGTCGAGGCGGAAGCGGAACTGGGGGCCGCGGCCTTGAAGGGGCGCATTCTGGCGATTACCGGCTCTCTTGGGAAAACGACCATGGCCATGCTGGCGGCGGATCTTCTGCGGGAGCACGGACAGACGGTCACGCT
>PXDP01000314.1 GCA_003565035.1 PVC group bacterium
GATGCACGGAATAAATGACGCTGGCAAAGAGCAGGCTGCCGGTGAGCGCGGCGCCAAAAAGACGTTTCAGATCGCCAAAGGCGGCAAAGCGCCAGTCGTATCGGGGCAGCCCCCATAAATACGCGGCCAGGCCTTTGCAGAAAAACGTGACCGGCAGGGCCTCAGAGGCCATGGTGGCGTAGAGTTCCGGCAGCCGGTTCAGTTCAAACCGGAACAAAAAGGCCAGGACCAGAGAGGCAACTCCGGCCAGAGCGTACAAAAGGAGGAAAAAGAGGGGTTTTAACATAAGAAACCGTGTGCAGTTTCCTATGGGGAAGGAACTGGATGGGCAAGTCTAACCCTTCAGTCTGTCCGGTTTTCTTTACAGGAGATTATCGAGCAGATAGTCCTGGTCTTCGGGATGGAGGCTGTTGACCGGGATGTTGTGACGCCGGCCGTCGGGGGCTTCAACCCTAATCTCGCGCCCGAGAAATTCGATAAACAGGGCTTCGACACCGAGGCCCTCCCGGTTTCGCCATTGACGGAACCCGGCCTCGCTGCGGACCCGGCGTTGATCGTCTTCGGAGAGCGAAGACATGGCGACACGGGTGGTTTGGCCGTTGAGAAGCTGGAGAGCGACCTGCCCCTGTTCGTACCCCAGATAAACCGCTTCGACGGTCTGCCCGTTGGCGCTGGTCCAGGTGCGGGGTTCGCCGGCGAGTTCGGGCTGAGCCGCCGGCGCGTCCCGCCCGGGCGTGGCCTGCGGCCGGGGCTGGACGGCGGGCACGGGGCTGACAGGGGTCGGCGGGGTCCCCCCCAGAGCCGAGGCGACATCCCCGGCGGCGTCGTAGAGATTCCGGAGACGGGTTTGCCAGTCGGTGCCGACAATCCGGGCCAGATCGTTGTGCAGGTCGCTGCGGTCTCGGGTCCAGTTTGCGTGGAAATCCTGATAGTAGGCCCTGTAGGCCTCCTCGGCCTGACGGCGGAGATTGCCGGAAACCTTGGAGCGCTGATCGCGGAAGGTGAGGGCGTCGTGGATCATGCGCAGGGCTTCGGTGGCGGTGTTGCCTTCGCGGGCCATTTCAATGACCTGGGTGGAGAGCGCTCCATTCGGTCCGGGCTGTGAAAGATAGCGGGGGTTGTCGCGGTACAGGTTGTTCCAGCGGTGATAGCGGCCAATGACAGGGCGTCCGTTAACCGGCCAGAAGTCGAAGCCAATCCGTCCGAATCCCCGGTATTCCGCCCAGGCGGAGGCGATGGCCATGTAGCGCCAGTACATGGGCTGATCGTTGTCGACCCGCCCGGAGTTGTCGTATTGGGTCTGGCGCATACTGGTGAGAAAGGGAAAGCTGTTCCGCCACTGGCCTTCGCTGCTCAGAGGGTCGGAGGGAAAGGAGGATCCGCGTCCGCGGGCCGGGGCATAGGGAAATTCCACGTAGCGAAAGTCAAGGCCGGAGAGCGTGTGCGGGGTATCCCAGTCTTCGGGCACTCTGGGGTCGCCCCGTCCGTGGGTGAAGGTGGCCCAGGCGATGCCGGGAGCCGCTTCGGCGTAAAAGGTTTCTTTGGCCTCTGGAAAGGAGCGCTCATCGGAGACCATGCCAATGAGGACCCGGGTATCGTCCCAGCCCATGGCGCGGACGCGCTGCACCAGGCCGGCGAAGGCCTGCCGCCAGATTTGGGCTTGGCCCGATTCCGAAAAATGAGGGAATTCCACGGAATTGCCTCCAGCGTCGCCCGGACGCGAAACACGGGTGACCCGGATGCTTTCATTCCGGTTTCGCCACCAGGCGGGCTCCTGCATGTAGACGATGATAACCCGCGGGGGGCCGACGTGCTGATCCCAGAGGTTGAAATACGTTTCGAGGGCACTGAATTCCGGCTGGACATTTGCCCCGGATCCGGTCCAGCGGATGATGGTGTGCTCCTCTCCGAAATGCGTTCGTGCCGTGGGACTCAGGTACATGACGTGGGTGCCGAGTTGTCCCAGCATCCGCAGGGTGGGCTCCATGTGCTCGAAATGTTTATCGGACCAGGGGGTGGCGTTGTATTGCTGCGCAAGGGTCTCTGGAGAATGCAGATAGCTTTGCCAGACTCCGAAGTCATTGGGGCGGGGGGCGATCCATTTGCCGATTTCCAGACGAAGCGGCACGGCACTGCCTCCGGGGATCTGGATCTGCCCGGTATACTCGCCAGGCGGGGCGTTGTGGGGGACATTGGCTGTGATCCAGACGACCTGAGTGCCGCCGGACCGGGGCTCGGGGGTCATGCCTTCGAATCCATAGCGGATCTCGATCAGGTTGGCGGGAAAGGCGGGGCCTCCGGCGTGGCTTCGGAGGTCGGAAACCGACGCCGTCACGGGACGCTGGGCATTCTGCAGCACAATGGCACCGGTGGCGGCGCTGTTGCGGGGGGCGACGAGTCGAACCCCGGGCGGCCCGCTTTGGGAAAAGCGTTCCTCCGGCCGGATCCGCGCGGCGGGATCGGGGGTGATGATTTGAAGCTGAGCCATTGCCACCGAGCTCAGGAAGACTGTACACAGTCCGAGCCGGAATTTTTTCAAAAGAGTCTGATTACGAAACATGTTGAACTTTATGCCGGGATATGAAAAGGAGGTCAAATATCATTTCACATTATCTTAAATTATGAATACACGAAAACTTATTCTTCTGTCGGTTTCGCTTTTAATGTTTGTGTGTCCGCTCCCGGGGAACGGGCGTGCGGAGGCGGAGGTGTTTCTTCGAAATCCGCTGCGAGCGGATCAGGAACAGGTGCCGGTCCGGGTCGAAAGTCCCCCGAATCACAGGGGCGCGGTGCTGCTGGACGGCCAGCCGGTGCCGAGTCAGTGGGAGACCGCAGCGGGCGGTCCGGAACGCTGGATTCTTGCGGATGTGGCGGGGGGACATCATGCACGGGTGACGTTTTCGAATCAGCCGGAGTCTTCGCCGAATTCGCTGCATTTGCGGGAGAGTGGCGCATATTTGGACTTTACCAACGGGGTGATTGTGGGCCGGGTGCCGTTGCGGGCGGAGGGGGCGGCGGCACCGCCTCCGGTGACGGGCATTCGTCTGCGGGAGGGGGACTGGCTGGGTGCGGGTTTCTGGAAAAATGCGCCGGAACTGGAATCGTATGCCTTGACGGTTCTGGGGCAGGGGCCGGTTCAGATCACCTTGCTGCAGGAATACCGCTTTGTGGGAGGGGATTCGCTGCGGCTGCGGATTCGGCTGCGTCCGGGACGGGACATGCTGGAAATCGAGGAGCGGGTCCAGTTGCCGGAGGGAAGCGCCTGGGGGTATGATGTCCTGGGGGGAGGCAATGCTTTTGGGGCCTCGGAATCGCTGTTGACCCGGCATGGCGGCGGCGCGGGGCGTCCGATCAACACCAATGTGCAGACGGGCACGCTGCGGCCGAGTCAGTCCCGGATGGAGAATGTGCTGGTATTTCTGCTGCCGCGATGGAGTCAGTCGATGGATGACGGCTGGATGGCCGCGGCGGCAGGCGAGACCCTGGCGGTGGGCGCGGTTTCCGTGCGGGCGGGCCAGTGGACCTGGCCGCATGAGGGAAAAATCGCGGTGGAACTTTCGGAGTCGGAAGATTCCTTTCGGCTGGTGATGCCTGGGATTCGCAACGGGGCGCGGATGTGGTGGCTGCGGGCGGCCCCGCGGGAAGCCTGGGACACCGGGACGATGCGGAATCTGGTGATGCAGCATGCGATGGGCGATCTGGATAAACTGAACCGGCATTATATTCTGGACGGGTTTGAGCCGGGACAGACCTCCGGGCTTCCGCATCCCTTTATCGGGGATCAGGTGAACCCCACGGGGATGTGGCGGCAGCAGGCGCGCAGAGACCGGGGCAATGTGGGCGGAACCGGCGGGTTCGGAGATCTGGTCTGGTCGCAGGGGGTACTGGATCCGGATTATTACGGCACGCCGTGGTATGGCTGGTCGGTGCAAAATCCGAATTTCTGGTCGGACATGATGCAGCGGCCGCTTTTCCGCTTCACCCGTCTGCGGGCACATCCCCGGTTTGACGAAATTCAGAAGCTGGCCGAACTTTCGGTAAAAGCCGACATGCACCACAGCATCACCCTGCCGGGCGGCGCCGGTCAGGAATGCCCCGGGTATCATCGGCACGCACTGCAGATTTGGGAGGGAATTCAGGAAAGCGCGGGCGGATATTTGGGCTTTAATCTTTTGGAATGGGACCGCTTTGTGGAGGGTCAGGCTTTTTTGGTGCGGAGTTCCCAGCCGGACGGCCCCCGTCACCGGCGCATGATCCCCCACGGCGATACCCATCCCACCGAGGGCGGGCCGCGCCGGGTGGACGTGCGTGGGTTTGATCCCACGACCTGGAGCACGGAAGAATTCCCGGGGTTCGGGGTTATTTTCCGGAACCGCCCCGGCACGGAACGGGAGACGTTTGTGACCTTCAAAGCGGGGCCGAACCGGGGGCATTATCACGGTGATCAGTTGTCGCTGCACTGGGCAGGCGATGCCAGACCGCTCATGGTGGATCATCATGTGTCTTACAATCCCCGCGCGGGGCAGGAGCATATGCACAACCGACTGTCTTTCGGTACGCCCGACATGCCCTGGGCGGTGATGGACGGTCACGAACGGCTGTTGGCCTTTGAAACCTCGCCGTATGCGGATGTGGCGGTGGGGGAGGTGAGCAGCCGGCGGCTTCGCCGGATGCCGAAATTGCCGCCGGAGGAATGGGATCAGCGCTGGGACCGGCATGAATTGGACGGGGAGCTTCAATATCAGCGCGCGGTGGTGCTGCTTAAGGGGCTGAGCCGCGATGTCCTGGTGCTGGGGGACAGCTGGTCGGCTCCCGAGGCCCTGGATGTAACGTTCAATGCACATGTGCGCGGCCGTGATTCGGAGGAGCAGGGACCGGTTGTCCGGGTGGATGATCGGTTCACCGCGATGCGAATATATCCCGAACAGGCGGCGTTTTCCCGGCTGAATTTTGAGCACAGCAATGGCTCCCGTGAGCAGACCGCCGGCATTCGGTGGACTGCGAGGGGTGAACGCGGCCGCTTTGTGACGGTTCTCTGGCCCGGGAACGATCCGCCGGCGGTTGAGCGTATTCCCGGCGGCGTGCGTGTGGGAGAATTTGAGGTGGTGTTTGGCGAAGCCGTGGACGGCGGTTCAGGGGTTCCGGTGCAGGTGCGGCGCGGTGGAGCGGACGTCGTTCGCGTTCAACACCTGGAGTACACCCGCTCACAGGGAGATATCGGCATCTTCGTCCCGGACGCCGGATATCCCTTTGGCCCGATTCCGGACTGGCTGTCTGAACAGCGGCTGGCCCGCCCGGACTGGGCCCGCACCCTGCCGGGATTGCTGGATCCGCTGGAACGCTGGTGACCGGGAAAAACCGGGCCATGGCCCGATATGCATCCTAAATAGAGTCAATTCGGAATTCAGGGAGTCATGACGTTTACTGGCAGGGCCAATTCCTCATATCCCGCAACATTGGTCCGGATCAGAATACGTTCGCCGTCCATTTCCGCTTCCGGAACAAAGCGGAATTCCACCCGGGTTCCGAAACTGCCGCCCGGACCGATGTTCATTTCAATATCCCGATCCTCCCAGACGACGGAGGTGATTTCCAGGGGCGGGTCCAGATCCGCCTGACCGCGGATCATTAAAAAACGGGTCACGGCTTGCGGGGACTCCGAGAGCATCAGGTTGAGCCGGCGCGGGGCGACAGACACGGGCTCGGCAATTTGCCACATCACCAGGGCCGGGATGACCGGCTGTTCCGGATCATCGGTCAGAATTTCAATCCGTTCGGTGAAATGACCGGTTTCTCCCAGTTCCAGCGGGCGGACATCCAGATGATAGGTATGTTCGGGGGTGACTTCGGCGAGGGTGGTCTCGACCCGGCTGTTGGCGGTCCGGATGCCGGTGATCCGCAGGGGGGTGTCGGTCGTGGCTTCGATGACGATGCGGCCGGAGGGCGCGGACGCCGGGGTGATCTGTTGAAAGTTCAGGGTTCGGGGCGTGACATTCACGCGGGGAACCGCATGGGCGGTGAGTTTCAGCACCCGGTTTGGAGCTTCCGGATCATTGCTTTGAATCCGGATCTGCTCGGATTGCGGACCGCTCCGCCCGGTCAGATCCAGCTTGGCGGTCAGCGTGGCATAGCCGCCGGCGGGAATTTCGCGGGTGGAAATGTCTGAAGCGGTGCACCCGCAGGATGTCCGGATATTCCGGATGTGCAGCAGGCGTCCGCCATGGTTTTCCAGGCGGAAGGTGTGCGAGAGCACGGTGCCGGATCGGGCCTGCCCCAGATCGGCCTCCATCGTATCGATCACCAGTCGAGGGGGCTGAGGGCGGGAGCTGTTCTGGGCAAAAAGAACGGCGGGAAGGAAAAGGAAAAAAAGGGGGCGGAGACGGTGCATGGGATGATTTCGTTTCGGCTTTGTCTTGAGTCTAATGAACAATGTCTTATGAATTGCCATCTTTCCCAATCTTTGTCGAGCCGAACCTATGCAAGAACCCTTTCAAATTCCCGGATATACCTTTGTCAGTAAAATCGCCGAGGGCGGTATGGCGACGGTGTGGAAGGCCCGCCAGGAGAAGCTGGACCGGGTGGTGGCGGTCAAGGTCCTGATGAAAGATATGGATGCGTCGCCGGATGTCTTTCAGCGCTTTATTTATGAAGCCCGCGCGGCGGCCAGTCTTATCCATCCGAATGTCGTGCAGGTGATTGATGCCGGTGAGCAGGATCATTTCATGTATTACATCATGGAGTATGTGCCGGGCATGACGGCCGGTGACGCGATTGAAAACGGCCGTCCGATGAAAGAAAAACAGCTGCTGCGGATTGCCCGCGAGGTGGCTGAGGCACTGGATTACGCCTGGCAGGAGCACCATGTGGTGCATTGCGATATCAAACCGGACAATCTGCTGCTGCACCGAAATGGCCGCACCAAGGTCGCGGATCTGGGGCTGGCCCAGGTGACGGGGATCGCGGCGGTGGAAATCGAGGAGGGTATGACTCTGGGGACCCCGAATTATTTCCCCCCGGAACAGGCACTGGTTGAGGATAATCTGGATTGCCGGGCTGATATGTACGCGCTGGGAGCGACCCTGTATCATCTGGGTACCGGACAGGTCCCCTTCGGAGAGGATGATCCGGAAACCGTGGCCGCGCATCAGGTCCACAGTCAGTTGCCGAATCCCCGCGAACTCAATCCGGCACTTTCCTGGGGGCTGACCTGCCTGATAGAGCGTCTGATGGCCAAAAAGGCGAACGACCGCTATCAGGACTGGGCCGATGTGCTCGAGGATATCCATGCGGTGGAGGAGGGGCGGCTGATTCCGTATCCGCTCAATGAATCAGTCAAAAGCACGGTCATGCACCTGGAGCCGCCGATTCGGGAGGCCCGCGTAGCCAGGCCCGCCGGTGCCATTAAAGTCCCGGTGCATCGTCAAAAGGCGGCACTGAAAATTTCTGTGCAGGATGCGGAGGCGATGCACGCCCGCCGGCAGGTTCATGCAAAACCCGCAAACATTTGGCCCAGGGTGCTGGCACTGGGGTTTGTGGTTGTCCTGATGTATACCTTCACGGTGCTCCGGATGCAGGGGGCACTCTGAGTGAACCATTTGCTGGTTCTCGGGGGGGGGACGGCGGCGATCTCCGCTGCACATGCCGCCGTGGAGCGGGGGTGGCGGGTTTCTGTCGTCCACACCGGTCTGCCCCTTGGCGGATGCTGCCTGAACGTGGGCTGTGTGCCGTCGAAGTATTTGATCCGTGCCGCTGAACGGGTGCATCATGCCCGCCATCCTCTTTACCCGGGGCTGGAGGGCGTGCCGATGCCCGTGGATGTCCGCGCGCTGTTTGAAGGCCAGCGGAACAAAGTTGCGGAGCTGAGAAAACGCAATTATCTGGACCCCCTGCCGCAAGTGGAGGGGCTGGACCTGATTGAAGGCTTTGGAACGCTGGTGGATGCCCGGACGGTAGCGGTGGGGGATCGGCGGATATCCGGAGATGCAGTCCTGATCGCCACCGGGTCCAGCCCCTGGACACCCGATCTCCCCGGAATGGAATCCGTGGATGTGCTGACGAATGAAACTCTGTTTGATTTGGAGGCCCTGCCAAAATCCGTGCTGGTGCTTGGCGGCGGCTATATCGCCCTGGAAATGGCGCAGATGATGCACCGGCTGGGCACGGAGGTGACCCTGATACAGCGCAGTGCGCATGTGATGTCCAATCAGCCGGCGGAACTGGGGGAAACTCTCGCGGGATTTTTTGAGGCGGAAGGCCTTCAGGTGGTTTGCGGCACTTCGCTGGAAAGGATCGAAAACATCGGTTCCGGTGTCCGGATCCATCTGAGGCAGGGGGAGCAGACCCGCTCTTTCGAAGCGGAGGCCCTGTTCTCCGGTCTGGGACGCAAGGGGAATACGGACGGATTGGGGCTGGACAGGGTCGGCATCGAAACCGCTGGACGCGGGTTCATTCGCGTGAATGAAAAGTTGGAGACTACCGTCCCGGGCGTGTATGCGTGCGGGGACGTTCTGGGTGGTCATTTGCTTGTTTACACGGCTTCGTACGAAGCGGAACAGGTGGTATCGCAGCTTAGCGGAGAGAGTGCGCCGCCGCTTCATGAAGAGGAAATTCCCTGGGTGGTGTTCACGGATCCGCAGGTTGCCGGGATCGGTCTGGATGCGGCGACCGCCCGCAAGCGGGGTCTGGAGATCGAAGAGGCGGTCCTGCCGGTTAACCGCTGGCCGCGTTTCAGCACTCTGGGCGAAGACCGCGGTTTTTTGAAACTCATTCGGGATGTGAACACCGACTGTCTGGTGGGCGCAAGAGCGCTTTGTCCCGAGGGCGGGGATTTGATGACCGAGCTGGGATGGATTCTGCGCAAACGGATTCCGATGCGGGAAGTTGCCGGCTCTCTGGCGCCCTATCTGACCCTCAGTGAAGGCATCCAAAAATGCGCCGGGCGGTTTCAGGATCGAGGGTAGAATACACCTGAAGGCATCAGGAAAGAGAACCACCGATAAACACCGATAGGCGTTGAGGCAGGGTGATAAAATTATTTTGACAGGCAATTTAGAGATACTGTGAGCCCAAAAGTCGCCGCCGGGCTTGTCCTACCCTTTATACATAAATCCTACTGAGCAATACTCGTATATTAGGATTTAGTTGTTGTGGCGGTAGCGCAAAGGTCATTTAACCACCAGCCTCACGCTCCACAACACTCTTGATGCCAACGGCATCACATTCGTCAGCAAGGGGCAAC
>PXDP01000445.1 GCA_003565035.1 PVC group bacterium
CATGCTGCAGATTCAGGGGTATCTGGACCATGAAAAAATTCCGATGACCTGCCTGCATTTGGCGGAAGTCCTGGTGAAACGGTAAATGGAACGGGTGTATGACACGTCAGCGCACGGTGATTGAATTTGATTTGGAGAATGATCCGGGGGTGAACGCACTGGTGCGCATGGCCCTGGCGGAGGATTTGGGGGCGGCGGGGGATGTGACCAGCCGGGCGCTGATGCCGAATGCACGGACGGCGGTGAGTATGGTGGCGCGGGAGGCCTGTGTGCCGTCTGGGCTGCGGGTGGCGATGCAGGTGTTCAAAGCGGTGGACGCTTCGCTGTCGGTTGAACCGTTGGTGGACGACGGGAAGCCGGTGGAGGCGGGCACGGAGGTGATGTGGATTTCCGGTTCGGCGCTGAGTGTGCTGAGTGCCGAACGGACGGCGCTGAATTTTGTGCAGCGCCTGAGCGGCATTGCCACGCGCACGCGGGAATATGTGGACGTCGTGTCGGATTTGGGCACGCAGATTCTGGATACGCGGAAAACGACGCCGGGCTGGCGGATGCTGGAGAAATACGCGGTGCATTGCGGGGGCGGGGTGAATCACCGCGCGGGGCTGTATGATCAGATTCTGATCAAAGACAATCATTTGGCGCATTGGCGGCGGAGCACGGGCAAATCGATCGCCGAGGCGGTGGCGGCGGCCCGGGCGGCCTCCCCGGGCTTGCTGGTGGAGGTGGAGGCGGACACGCTGCCGCAGGTGAAAACCCTGCTGGAGGCGCGTCCGGACTGGATGCTGCTGGATAATATGAGCTTTTTTGAAATGGAGACGGCGGTGGAGATGTGCCGGGGGATTTGCAAAACGGAGGCTTCGGGCGGGATTACGCTGGAGACTCTGCGCGGGGTGGCGGAAACCGGGGTGGATGCGATTTCGGTGGGGGCGCTGACGCATTCGGTGCGGAGTGTGGACTTTGCTTTGGATACGACAGGATGAAAGATCCGGTACTGGTCATTGATATTGGCAACACCAGCACCACCACGGCGCTGGTGGATGCGGACGGGGTGCGGGAGCTGCGGCGTTTTTTGCGGAAAGACGGGGTGGAGACGAATCTCCCCCGGGCCATCGATGTGTACGGCCGCACCGCGCTGCGGGGGATCGCGGTGGGATCGGTGGTGCCGGATTTAACGCCGGCCTGGCGGGATGTGTTCGCTCGGGCGATTGGGGTGGAGGCCTGGGAGCTGGTGCCGGGCGGTCCGCTGGAAATCCCGGTCACCTATCCGGCGCCGCGCACGATCGGGGCGGACCGGCTGGCGAATGCGGTGGCGGCGGTGCGCACGGTGGGCGCTCCGGTGGTGGTGGCGGATTTCGGCACCGCGCTGACCTTTGATATTGTGCTGGAGGACGATGGCTACATTGGCGGGGTGATCGCGCCGGGAATTGAGATGATGTACAGCTACTTTGGCGAAAAAACCGCGCTTTTACCCAAACTCACGCCGGAGCCCACGGATAAAATCATCGGCAAGACCACGGCGGAGGCGATGCACGCGGGCGCGCATTACGGATACCGGGGGATGGTGCGGGAGATTTTTCACGAGATTCGCAAAAAAACCGGATTGGACGGGATGAATTTGGTGGCAACGGGAGGTTTTGCATCTCAGGTCTTGCATGATTTCGATGAACCCGTCATTCTGTCCCCCACGTTGACGCTGGAAGGTCTGGCGTTTGCCCGGGCCTATGCCTGTAATGAATCACTTTGAAGGAAGAACCATGTCGAGAATTGATCAGCGATTTGCCGAACTGCGCGCCCGCAATGAAAAAGGGTTTGTCGCCTACATTACCGCCGGGGATCCGAATATTGACGCAACGGTGGCGCGGGTGAAGCTGCTGGAGGCGGCGGGAGCGGATGTGATTGAGCTGGGGATTCCTTTTTCGGATCCGCTGGCGGACGGGACCGCAAACCAGCGGGCGGCGGAGCGGGCGCTGAAGGCGGGCACGAAACTGGATCATGTGCTGGCTGCCGTGCGGACGATTCGGGAGGAGAGCGAAATCCCGCTGATTTTCTTCAGTTATTTAAATCCCCTGTTTGCGCGCGGGTTTGAGAAAACGGCGCGTCAGGCGGCCGAAGCGGGGGTGGACGGGATGCTCTTGGTGGATATGTGTCTGGAGGAATCCGGGCCGTTTTGCGACACGCTCAGCGGGGAGGGGCTGGATCACGTGGTGCTGGTCACCCCGACGACACCGGAGGACCGGGTGGAACAACTGGTGAAGCGGGGTTCCGGGTTTGTGTATTGCGTAAGCCGTGCGGGAGTGACCGGCGAGCAGGCGGAACTGCAGAAGGACGCGCAGTCGGTTCTGGAGCGCACGGCGAGGCATTCGGATTTGCCGCGGGCGCTGGGCTTCGGGGTTTCGACCGCGGATCAGGCCCGTCAGTATGCGGCAATGTCGGAAGCGGTGGTGGTGGGAAGTTTTCTGGTGAACACCTTCCACGAGGCGGGGGACACGCCGGAGGGCCGGACAAACGCGATGACGAAAATTTCACCTTTGATTGATGCAGTGAAAGGAGTTTCTCATGGATAAGGTTCCGTATTATGCGGTGATTCTGGCCGGCGGCAAAGGCGAGCGGTTCTGGCCGCTGAGCACTTCGAAACGGCCCAAACAGTTGCTGGATCTGGTGGGGGACAACGCCCTGATCGCGCAGGCCGTGGACCGGATTGCGGAACTGATGCCGGCGGATCACGTGTTCGTGGTCACCAATGCGGAGCTGGTGGAGGCGACCCGGGCGGTACTGCCGGGAGTGCCCGAGGGAAATATTATCGGCGAACCGATGGGACGGGACACGGCGGCGGCGGTGGCGCTGGGGTGCGCACTGGTGGAACACCGGGATCCGGATGCGGCGTTTTGCATTTTAACCGCCGATCAGGTGATGGGCGATTTGCCGGTGTTCCGGCAGACCCTGCAGGATGCCCTGGCGCTGGCGCTGCGGGAACCGGTACTGATTACCATGGGTATCCGCCCCGCGCATCCGGATACGGGATTCGGGTATATTCATGCCGGGGATGTCCATGCGGCTGAAGGGAAAACAGAATTCGCGAAGGTGGTCAATTTTGAGGAGAAACCAAACCTGGCGAGGGCGCGGGAGTTCGTGGCGGACGGTCATTATTTTTGGAATTCCGGGATGTTTATCTGGTCGGTTCCCACGCTGAAACATGAACTCGAGCGGTTTTGTTCCCCGCTGGTGTGCCTGATGGACGCGATCCGGCCGCATATTGGTCAGGACACCTTTGCGGAGGTGCTGAAAAAACGGTTTCAGGACTTATCCAAGATCAGCATTGATTACGCGCTGATGGAAAAAGCGGACAATATTCTCATGGCCGAGGGGGCTTTTGCATGGGACGACGTGGGGTCCTGGCCGGCACTGGAGAAGCATTTCGATGCGGACGAGGACGGCAATACCCGCATTGGTAATACAGAGGTGCTGGACGGGTATGGCAATATCCTGGTGTCGCGGGACCGCCTGACGGCCTGTATCGGGGTGAAAGATCTGATTGTGGTTCAGGCGGACGGGGTCACGCTGGTGTGTCCAAAGGACCGGGCCCAGGATATCAAACAACTGGTGAAAATCCTGCACGAACGGGGGGATTGCGAAGCATGGCTTTAGGAGGTGCCGGGCGGGTGATGGGCATTGACTACGGATCGCGCCGGGTGGGGGTCGCGATGTCGGACAGTCTCCGCATGGTGGCGACACCGCTGGAGACGGTCGAAGCGGAGAATGTGAAGCTGCTGTTCCGGCGCCTGCGGGAACTGGTGGAGGATCATCAGGTGACGGCGGTGGTGGTGGGTCTGCCCCTGCATATGGACGGCGGAAAAGGAGAGTTGGCGCTGGCGGCGGAGGCGTTTGCGGAAAAGATCCGGCGTCAGCTTCCCAAACTCGGAGTCCATTTGTGGGATGAGCGGCTGAGTTCGGCGGAGGCGGAGCGGATGCTGCGGCATGGAGAGGCAAAAGCCGGACGGCGCAAAGCGATGCGGGATCAGCTCGCCGCCCAGTTGATTCTGCAGTCCTGGCTGGACGCCGGGATGGGTTGAATCGACCTACAAACAGTGTTGACAAACCTTTTGCGTCCTTTATAGACATGCCCTCCTGATTTCAACGATTTCACTTTAAGGATAACACTATGCAACCCACTTACCGCCCCTCCCGCATCAAGCGCGCCCGCAAGCACGGCTTCCGTTCCCGTATGGCCACCAAAAAAGGCCGTCAGGTTCTGGCCCGCCGCCGTCAAAAAGGCCGGAAACAGCTTACGGTTTCCGACGAAGCGTGAGCCTTTGCCGCGCTGACACGGCTCATGCCGAACCTTTCGGGGATCGGGACGATGTTTCTCCCCCACTGAGGTTCACTCTGCCCGCTCGACTTCGTGTCAAGCGGGCCGCTTTGTTTCAGGAAGCGTTCCGGCAAAATCAGAAACAGGTGGGGCGGTATATCGTCCTTTGGTCCAGAGCCGGGGAAGATGCGGATGTGCGTCTGGGGGTGGTGGCCAGTAAAAAGGTGGGCAATTCGGTGGCCCGGAGCCGCGCGAAACGCCGGATGCGGGAGTGGTTCCGCCTCAACCGTCATCGCCTGACCCCGCCGGACGATGTCATTCTCGTGGCCCGGCGTTCCATTTTAGACGCGCCGATCGCGGACCTGAACCGCGACTTTGAACATGTATTTTCCCGCGCGGGACGGTTGCAAAGCCTGCCGAATTGTCCTATGACTCCCGCCCAGTCTTCTCCAGAACCCTTTTCGAACTCATGAACAAAAAAGAACTCGCAACTGTTGTCATTTTGATTCTCCTCATCCCTGTGGTGCTGGAAATCGACCGTCGATTTATTCAGCCCATGCAGCCGCAGCCGGTGCCGACACCGGTTCCCGAGCAGAGCGCTCCGGCTGTCACAGAGACAACTGACCGCTTTACCCCCGGGGAGGAGGACGACGAACCCGCCGTGGAAGTGGTCCGCGAAGCGGCGGCGGGACTTGAGGAACCGGCCGGGGAAGAGGCGACGCTTGCTGAAGAGCACTTTGAACTGCGCAATGAAATGCTTTCGCTGACTCTGTCCAATCGCGGCGCGGCGGTTCAGCGGGCCCGTCTGCTTGATTTTGAAGCCACGATTGAGGACCGCACCCGGCGCCGGGCGGACGAAGAGTGGAATACGGTGGATTTTGATTTTTCCGATCATCCCGCATTGTCCTACAGCGGCCGGGGCATTGGCCGTCGGAATGTGTTTGAAACGGAATGGATTGATGAAGGCCGTTCGCTGGCTTTCCGCCGGCAAATTTCGGATGGCGTCTGGTTCTGGCGGGTGGTCAGTCTTGGCGACGGCTATACGCTGGAGGTGACAGACCGCTGGATCAATGAGTCGGAAGATGAGATCCAGATTCCTTCTGTCGATTTGTCCTTGGGGCCGATGTTCCCGCTGGAGGATGTTTCCCAGCGTTTTGGACCGTTTCTCGGAGTGGATGCCCGGCATAATCAGCGGGGCGAGGGCTTGCGGCATTATGTGAAAGACATTGGAAAATGGGTCAGGAACACCGAAGGCGTGCATGAGGAGGTGATTCCGCTGGGCTTTGACTGGTTCACGGCGAAAAATAAATTTTTCACCCAGGTGCTGACCCTTCATCCGGGGGAGGCCCTCGGGGCTGAGGCACTGATTATCCGTGCCCGGGCTGGCACGGGGGATGCGCGTATCGGCATGGTGCAGCCTTCGGCGCGCATGGCGCCGGTTCCCGGCATTGAAGCGAATGGCGGCATTTTGGAGCGTCGGTTCACGTATTATGCCGGACCGATGAAACTGGAAAACTTGCGGGCATTGGGCCAGGGGCAGGACGGGATGATCGATGTCCGCCTGTGGCGTATTTTTGTGCCGCTGGGCCGCTTGATGATGAACGGGCTGAATGGTCTGCACAACATGACCCAAAGCTGGGGACTGTCGATTATTCTGCTGACGGTGGTGGTTCGGATGCTGTTCTGGCCGCTGACGCAGAAGGGCGCGGAGAACATGAAGAAGATGTCGGAACTGTCTCCGCAGATCAAAGAGATCCGCGAAAAGCACAAGAACAATCCGCAGAAGATGCAGCAGATGACGGCCGCGCTGTACAAAGAAAACAAGGTGAACCCGATGGCGGGCTGTCTGCCCATGCTGGTGCAGATCCCGGTGTTTTTCTCTCTGTACGGGGTTTTACGGGTGGCGGTGGAACTGCGCTTTGCCGAATTCCTGTGGATTCGCGATTTGAGTGAACAGGAAGCCATAGCCTTTCTGTTTGGCTATCCGGTGAATATCCTGCCGCTCACCATGGGTGCGACGATGGTGCTGCAGCAGATGATGACCCCCAGCACCATGGATCCGCAGCAGAAAAAGATCATGATGATGATGCCTGTGGTCTTCCTCTTCGTGACCTATCAGATGCCCTCGGGTCTGCTGCTGTACTGGACCACCAGTAACCTGATCTCGATTTATCAGTCCTGGCACACCCGTCGCAAACAGGCGAAAAAGGGCGGTGCTGCTCCGGCCACTTCTGCCACCGCACCCAAAGCCGTGACAACGACGGCGCTGCCGAAACGCAAACCCGGCAAGGGTAAAAAGAAGGGCTGAGTGCCAGTTAGTTTGATGATCGAGGCCTGCGATCCATACGGAAAGCTTCCCGAAAATTCCGGCTGTATGAGGTATCGTTCAGGATGCCATCATGGAATTGTTGTGAGAGTGTCCGTGCAGTTTCAAAAGCCTGTTTCTGTGCAGGCGGTGGGTGCGGCACAGGGGGAAGTGATTCGGGCAGCGTTCCATCCGCCCGGGGCGCAAGGGCCATGGGGCACATGTCGTAAACCGGAGTGGGCTTGAGGGGCAACTCCGGGGTGAAAAAAAGGGAAAAATTACCGTCATGCATGTCCGTGTTCCCGATCAGCCGACCAAACCACCAAAGGACGGATATGTTGTGTGCGCTTTGTTTCGACAGCCACCCCTGTTGCTGAAAATCCTCGGCAGAGGCGGACCAAGTCCTATTGATATCTCCAAAGGCGGCATTGAGTGCGTGAAGTGAGACCCAGGCGCGGCGGCCTCCGGCGGAAGTTCGGTCAAACCGTTCGCTGATTAAAAACAGCCGGTTGTCTGCCGCATGCAGCCTTGTTTTGGATGCCAAAATGCCTGCGGTGTCTAGAATCTGATTGGCCAGTTGCTCGGCCCGGAGCAAATCGGCCCAGCGTTTCTGGGGTGGTTGGGCGAGATCGCCCGAAAATTTCACCAGCAATGACTGGCGGCTTCCGTCCGGTTGCCGATGCTCCAGGGTGAATTTGGGCTGTTCTCCGGCGGCGGACGAACCAGGCCATTGTCCTTCAAGTACGGATTCCGCCCGGTGCCGTAATTCCTTGTCCGTTAGCGGGTGTCCGCCCTGGAGGGGCAAGGGGGCTGTAGCCTCCGCAAGCATGTCCTCCCCGAGAATCCACGCCCCGGGAAGATCGGCTCCAAATTGCGAGAGAGCCAGCAGGGTATGCTCCGCCGACCAGTCCCGCGGGTCGCGGGGCACCGGCAGCTGCTGGGCCGTCATCCTGGCAAAAAGCCTCCCTAAAAATCCTCCGGGACGTATATCGTCCAGAAACCAGGGCCAGTCGGGGAAGAGACTGTTGGGAAACATGGGATCCATCATCGAGGGCCAGGATTCTTCAAGATCCAGATGCCAGGTTCTGCCGGCAAGCGGGTAGAGCGTGGCGGTCAGGTGAGCTGCGCCCTGTTCATCCAGGCGATAGAGGGGCCATGCGCATTTTCCCGCGACGTCTCTCCTCCATCCATAGCGTGTGGCCCGCCCTTTGCCTGTGCGGTGAAGGCGGGATTTGGGAAGCGTGGCCAGCGTGCGCGATACTGTGGGCTGGCTGATGTTCAGCACTGCGGATAGCTCCTGGGCAGATGTTAGTCCCTGGCGGTTCAGTGCGGTGATTGCCTCTTGGTTCCGGTGAATCATGATGAATAGATTATATACTACATATAATGCATTAAATAAAGGGTTTTGATGGGAATATGAATAGAAGATGAATAGTTCCTGAATCCGTGAGATCTTTGCTTTGAATCCGCGCAATCTCATGGGCTGCAAGGAATTGCCGGGAACACTCAACAGACCGCAAGGGTATGCCTCGGTTCCCGGCAATCCCTTTCGCTCCATGATCTTACACGCCTTCTTTGCAAATATCTCACGGATTCAGGTCGTTATTTATTTGCGGACAGCGCGTTTGTCAGGCCGGCCCATTCTTCGGGGGCGAGGGTTTCGGGCCGGCGGGTGAGGTCGAGGCCGGAGCCGCGGTCTTCGGCCTGAAAGTCGCGGAGGATTTTGGCGAGCTGTTTGCGGCGGCGGGTGAAGGCGAATTTGACGAGTGCCTCGAAGCGGGCGGGATCGTTGAGGGCGCAGAGGGGCTGTTCCCGGCGCTGGAAATGGACGACGGTGCTGCCGACCCGGGGCGGGGGCAGGAAGCAGGGTCCGGGCACGTTGCGGACGCGTTTGATCGCGTAGGCCCAGGCCATGCGCACGGTGAGCAGGCCGTAGGCGGCACTGCCGGGGTCTGCCAGTAGCCGGTCGGCGACATCGCTTTGCACCATAACGGTGATGGAGCGAGGGCGGGTGGTCTCGGCGGCGAGCTCGTAGAGCACTCGGCTGCCGACGGAATAGGGGAGGTTGGAGATCATGCGGACGGGGCGGGGGCGGTGCCGTTCGAGTTCAAGGGGCCAGTCAGTGCGGGTGGCATCCTGGTGGCGCAGTTCCAGGGTCGGATGTGGCCCGAAGTGTTGGCGGAGGTGTTCCACGAGGCGGGCGTCGAGTTCGATGGCCAGCACGGAGGCGGCGCGGTCGAGGAGGCCTTCGGTCATGACCCCGAGGCCGGGACCGACTTCGATAACGTGGTCTTCGGGGCCGACTTCGGAGGCGTCGAGGATGAGATCGCGCATGTGGGCGTCGATGAGGAAATTCTGCCCCATGCTTTTGCTGGGGGAGAAGCCGATGCTGCGGAGGTGGGCACGGACCTCGGCGGGCCGGGTGAGGTTCAGGCGCGGGTCCATGCGGCGGGATGTCCGGTGGTGGCGAGGGTTTCGGCGGTGATCATCACGGTCATCGCCATCATCTCTCTCTTCTCGGTGCTCTCCTACCGCTTCGG
>PXDP01000376.1 GCA_003565035.1 PVC group bacterium
GAACGCCTTGTCATCCGCGAACGCCTCCAGGCCTTTCAGACGGTCCAGATCCTTGGCCCAGCCTTCGCCGATTTTTTCGTTGATCAATGAGGCCAGTTCCGGATTACAGGCCAGCAGCCAGCGGCGGGGGGGGATGCCGTTGGGCTTGTTGTTGAGTTTAGCCGGATACAGCGCGTGAAAATCGGCGAAAAGATGCTTCTTCAGCAATTCGGTGTGCAGAGCCGCCACCCCGTTCACGGAATGGGAGGCCACCACGCACAGATGGGCCATACGCAGGTGCTGAACATGCCCCTCTTCCACCAGCGAGAGATCGCGCAGTTTGTTCTGATCGCCCGGCCATTTGGCTTCGACATCTCTGAGGTGCCGCTTGTTAATCTCAAAAACAATCTGCAGATGACGCGGCAGCACCTTGGCAAACAGGGGCACGGACCAGCGTTCCAGTGCTTCCGGAAGCAGCGTGTGATTGGTGTAGGAAAACACCCGGGTCACCAGACTCCAGGCCTCATCCCAGGTCAGCCCCTCCTCGTCGTGGAGGATGCGCATCAGTTCGGGCACCGCCACCGCCGGATGGGTGTCGTTGAGCTGAACCGCGACTTTGTCCGGGAACGCGTCCCAGCCGGTGTACTCGCGGCGGTACCGGCGCATGATGTCGCGCAGGGAACAGGCGACAAAGAAATATTGCTGCACCAGACGCAACTCTTTTCCGTTTTCAGTTTTGTCGTTGGGATACAGCACTTTGGAGATAGTTTCCGAAAGGTTTTTCTGCTGCACCGCCTCGACATATCCGCCCTGGTTGAAGGCGTTCAAATCCAGGTCCTCCGAGGCACGGGATTCCTACAAACGCAAAAAGTTGACCGTCTGTGTGCCGTACCCGGCAATCGGAATGTCGTAAGGCACACCGACCACATCCCGCGTGTTGATCCATTTGGGACGATAACGGCCCTTGTCATCAAACACGCTCTGCACTTCGCCGTAAATCGGGATGGTCTGCGCGTATTCCGGACGGATAATTTCCCAGACGTTGCCATAGCGGAGCCAGTCATCCGGATGTTCCATCTGATGGCCGTTCACAAACTCCTGACGGAAGAGCCCGAACTCGTAGCGAATCCCGTAACCCACTGCCGGCAGGTCCAGCGTGGCCATACTGTCCAGGAAACAGGCCGCCAGACGGCCCAGACCGCCGTTACCCAGCCCCATGTCCGCCTCGTCTTCGCGGAGGACCTCAAAATCCTGCCCCAGCTCCTCCATCGCTTTCGTCACTTTCTCATGCACCCCGGCATTCCAAAGGTTGTTGGAGAGCAGACGGCCCATCAAAAACTCCAGTGACAAATAGTATACCCGCTTGGCCTCCGCCTTCCGGTGCGCGGCCTGGGTGGCGATCAGCCGGTTGATCAGCAAATCCTGCACCGCTTTGGAGACCGCTTTTCGCCAGTCGCGCACCGAGGCAATTTCACGGCCCTGCGCCTGGGTGTAGCGCAAATGATAGAGAATAAGTTCTTTGATTTCCTCAACCGACATGTCCGCAGTCGGTTTCAGTTTCACGGGAATGGTTGAATTCGGCATTTGATTCCTTTTAGGGGATTAGTTTTTAGGTTGGAAGAAATCGAGTCGTACGAAAAAGCCGCCGCAAAGAAAAGCAGGAATTTCAAACGATTGAAGAAAAAGAATCACATCAGACAAAGCGCGCAATGGGGCCAGGTGACAAAAAAGAGCAGCGCGTACTGAAACAGAAAGCGGCCGGTGCCGCCCAGGACCGGATTGAGGTCTTTCCCGGTGGTTCCGGTTTTCACCCGCTCAAACAGCTTGCGGGCCTCGGGAATCAGCACCCAGAGCGCAAACACCAGCAGGCTTCTGCCGGTGTACGCCGCCGCCAGCGGGGGCAGCAGCAGGGCAAGCACCATGCAGATCCGGTATTCCCTCCGTGAAAATTCACGCCCGAAGCGGACTGAAAGCGTTTTTTTGTTGTTTCCGCGGTCCTCGTCCACATCCCTCAGGTTATTGACCGCCAGCAGGGAGGTGGCAATCAGCCCGGGACCCAGCCCCACCACAAAAACTTCAGGAGGCGGCCAGCCGAAAGGCAACTGCAAATAATAGGTGCCGGCCACCGCCACCGGCCCGAAAAACACAATCACAAACAGATCCGCCAGCCCCGTGTACGCTAAAGAATACCGTCCCGCCGTATAGAAAATGCCGCTGAAAATTGAGGCCACCGCCAGCCAGACAATCGGCATTCCGCCCCGTTGCACCAGCAGCAGACTGACCCCTGCGGCAAGACCGAACATCGCGGCCGTAGCCGTCACCATCGCCCGGTGCGAAATTCTTCCGGTCTGCAGACCCCGACGCGGGCCTTCGCGTTTGTCGGTGTCCGCGCCCTGCCGATGATCATACACATCGTTGCAAAAGTTGGTGCCGATTTGAATCAGAACCGCCACCGAAAGCGTGGCGAGCCAAACCGGGACATCAAACACGCCGTCCGCGCGGGCCAGCGCACCGCCCATTAAAACCGGTGCCAGCGCCGCAAACAGCGTCTTGGGCCGGGTGGTCTCCAGCCAAACCTTCCAGACCGGCCGCATTGTCATCTCCGTCCCATTCACTGTCGTATCGCTCATGAACTCCGTATCCACCATAATTTGCCAAAGGTCAAGCCCGGCGCACCGCCGGAATCAATCCCTGGCCGGAGAACGCTGTAACAGCGCTTCCCGGGGGCTTTGACCATAAGCCTGACGAAAGACGCGGTGAAACTGGGCGTAACTCCCAAAGCCCGCCGCATGAACCGACTCCAGGATTGTCGGTTTACCGCGGGCCATATGCTCCATAAACCGTGAGAGCATCACCGAATTCCGGTATCGGTTCAGGGGAATGCCCATCTGGGCCCGGAAAAGTCGGCTGAGCGTGGACGCACTCACCCCGCATCGCGGAGCCAGTTCCTCCAGCCTTGGCGGCGGATCCGAAGTTCGGATCTGCTCGAGGGCCCGGCGCACCCCCGGGTGCAGGGACGGCACAGCGTCCCGCGGCGTATTCCCCTCCCCGATCCGCCAGGAACACATCAGCAAATGCTGCAGCCCCGCATTCAATCCGGCTGGATCGCTGTGCTCAAAATGAAATCCGGGGGTCAGTCCAAAGCCGGCCTCTCGGTTGAGCACATCGGCATCCATGCCCCCGGCACAAAGTTCCGCCATCATTTGCCGAAGCAACTCAAAAGCACCGGCGGGCGGGCGCAGATGCAAAACGCCTTTCTGCGGCGGGAAATCACCCGACAGACCCGCATACCGGGAATCAGCGCCAACCTTCTTCACCTCGCTTGGACGAAACACAGACACATAATATGCCGCGTCCGGACTTCGGTCCACGAGCTGATGCACCTGTCCCGGAAACAGCCACAGGAGAGTTCCGGAGGGAAAATGATAACTTCGATCCTCCACAACATAGCGGATTTCCCCGCCCACCACCAGATTCAGTTCCAGCTCCACATGCCGGTGCGGATTCAGCATCGGCGGATTGCGGACGGATTCCGCCAGAAAAATAAAGCCGTCATAAGGCCTGCGAAGATGTAGATCCTCCAACATGGCAGGTCTAACCGTGGTTCCTATTTTCTCACGGTAAAAACACGCGCATGATCCTGGCATCGGCGGCGTCGGGATCGAGGGTAACCGATTTGAGCGCAGCCGGTATGAGTACCGAACTGCCCATCGGCACCTCCACAGCCGTGCCGTTCCCCTCCACCGTAAACCCCTGCCGCAGGGCAAAGAGCACCTGAAAACTCTGTCCGTCAAACTGTATCTCGGTTTCCCGGGGCACGTCGAGAGCCTCCAGCCGGAAATAGGGGGATTCCATGACCTGCTCCCGGGTCAGTCCGCAGAACGGCTCCAGCGGTTCCGCCGGGGTCAGGGCGGTGCCGGGATCGTTCCAGAGGGTCACCTCCAGGGCCTGATCGATGTGCAGTTCCCGGCTTTTGCCCTCGGCATCCACCCGGCCCCAGTCATAAATCCGGTACGTGGTGTTGGAATTCTGCTGCACTTCCAGCAGCAAACAGCCCGCGCCGATGGCGTGCACGCGGCCGCCGGGCACAAAAATGGCATCCCCGGCTTTCACCGGCAGGGTTTTCAGAAGTCCCTCCAGGGCGTTGTCCTCAATCGCCCGCCGGAACGCCCCGGGGGTCACCCCCTCCTTCAGCCCGCAGTACACGACCGCGTCCGGCTCCGCCTCCAGCACATACCACATTTCGGTTTTGGCCTCGCCGCCGAATTGTTTGGCGGTGTCGTCGTTGGGATGCACCTGCACGCTCAGCGTTTTGGCGGCATCGAGCACCTTGATCAGCAGCGGAAAGCGTCCGGGCGTCCCGCGCGGCCCCAAAACCGCCTCTCCATGATCGGCCATAATCTCCCGGAAGCTGCGGCCGGCCCAGGGCCCGTCCGCCACCACACCCATGCCGTCATCCCGGTCGGAAATCTCCCAGGATTCCGCCACAATGCCCCCGGGGGCGTCCGTGCGGCCAAGCCGGGTTTTCAAATTCTCACCGCCCCAGAGATAGGTTTGATACACCGGACGAAAACGGAGGGGGACAAAAAGGGTTTCCATGATGACATTCCTTTGCTACAGATCTTTGATACAGATATTGAAAAATCCTCTCTTCCATAGCATAGGAATCCGAAAATGAAAACAATCGTCTTGGTGGGAGACGGCATGGGCGACCGCCCCTGCCCCATCCTCGAAAACCGCACCCCGCTTCAGGCCGCACATATTCCCAACATGCGGCGCATCGCCGCCGCCGGCCGGCTGTATCTGGCCGACACCGTGCCGGAGGGACTTCCTCCCGGCAGTGATGTCGCCAATCTTGGCCTGCTCGGCTACGACGCCCGCGAATTCTATTCCGGCCGCGCCCCCATCGAGGCCGCCGGAGCCGGAATCCCCCTCGCGCCCGACGATGTGGCCATCCGCTGCAATCTTGTCCATATTGCCGACGACACCATGGTGGATTATTCCTCCGGCCACATCTCCAACGAGGACGCCCTCCCCCTGATTCAGGCCCTGCAGGAGGCCCTCGGCGAAGAAGGGCTCACCTTTTACCCCGGCGTTCAGTACCGGCACCTGCTCATCTGGAACCAGGGCCCGGCCGAACCGGTAACCCAGCCCCCGCACGATATTCTCGAACAGAACATCGCCCCCTACCTGCCCCAGGGCAACGGAGCGGAAAAACTCCAGCGGCTCATGGACGCCTCCAAAGCGGTGCTCGCCGATCATCCGGTCAATCTCGCGCGCAAAGCCCGCGGCGAGGTCCCCGTCACCCAGATCTGGCTCTGGGGACAGGGCCCGGCCCTCAAACTCCCCACCTATGCTGATCTCTACGGCATGACCGGCACCGTGATCACCGCCGTGGATCTCGTCCGCGGTCTGGGCGTGCTGGCCGGACTCGACACCCCCAAAGTTCCCGGGGCCACCGGCTGGATCGACACCAATTACGAGGGCAAAGTCGCCTACGCGCTTGAAGCCCTCAAAACGCAGGATTTTGCCTATGTGCACATCGAAGCCCCCGATGAATGCGGGCATGTCGGGGACGCCAAACTCAAAACCGAAGCGATCGAGGCGTTCGACGCCAAAGTCGTCGGTCCCGTCTGGCAGGCCATGGAGGCCCGGGGCGAACCCTTCCGCCTGCTGGTCACCATGGACCACCGCACCCCGGTGGAAATCCGCGGCCACAGCGCCGAACCCGTGCCCCTGGCCACCCTGGAAGGCCCGGTCGGACCGGTCACCGACGAAGTGAACTTCGATGAATTCGTGCGCGGCGGTCAGGTCGATCTCCGCACGTTTGAATGGATTCCCGCGTGGCTGCGCGGCGAGATATGAGCCCGGCCGCGTTTCCTCCGGTCCGGGCCGGCCTCTGTCACGACTGGCTCACCGGCATGCGCGGCGGCGAGCGGGTGCTCGAACTGCTCTGCGACGCCTGGCCCGACGCCCCGATCTTCACCCTGATCCACAGTCCCGGGTCGGTCAGCGACCGCATTGCCTCGCATCCTGTTCACACCACCCCGCTGCAGCGCGTCCCCGGAATCTTCGAAAACTACCGCAATTTTCTGCCGATCATGCCGCTGATGGTGCGGGCCTGGAAGCCCCCCGCGGATCTGGAGGTCCTCGTCAGCACCAGCCACTGTGTGGCCAAAAGCATCCGGGTCGGACCGGACACCCGGCATATCTGTTACTGTTTCACGCCCATGCGATACGCCTGGCTGTTTCATGAGGAATACTTCCCCCATCCGGTCAAACGCGCCCTGCTCAAGCCGGTTCTCGCGGCCCTGCGCGCCTGGGACCGGCGCACCGCCGCCCGGGTGGACCGCTTTGTCGCCATCAGCGAGCACGTCCGCGAGCGCATTGAACGCTTTTACGGTCGCGAATGCGATGTGGTGTATCCCCCGGCCGACACCGGATATTTCCATCCCGTCGACGAAGAACGCGAAGACTACGACTTCATCATCAGCGCTCTGGTGCCCTATAAGAAAGTCGACCTCGCGGTCCGGGCCTACACCCGGTCCGGGCACCCCCTCAAAGTGATGGGCAGCGGGTCCGGCCTGACCGCCCTCCGGGCCATCGCCGGTCCCAACATCGAATTTCTCGGCCGGCAGCCCGACGACGTTCTGCGCCACCACTATCAGCACTGCCGCTTTCTCATTTTTCCCGGGGAAGAGGATTACGGCATTGTTCCCGTGGAGGCCATGGCCTGCGGCACTCCCGTCATCGCCTATCGCCGCGGCGGCGCCACCGAAACCGTCGCCGAACACATCAGCGGTCTCTTTTTCGATGAACAGACCGAAGACAGCCTTCTCGCCGCCGTGGAAACTGCCGTCGCCCACCCCTGGGACCGCCGCGCCATCCGCGCCCGCGCCGAACAGTTCGACCTGGACAACTTTATCACCGGCCTCGCCCGCATCATCACCGCATAAAACCAACGGGTTTTAAAGAATACTTGTGAGCGGGAGAAAAAAAGATAAAGCACCGTACATAATGAACCTCCGAATTGCCTGCACCGCCGTTTTCGCCCTGCTGTATCTTCACCTCACCCCCGCCCGGGCCCAGTTTGGTGTCCCCCCGGGCGGCCCCTCGCCTCACCCCCTCGGCGATCCGCCCTTCAACATCACCTCCTCCAGCCTCATCGGCGACGGCAGCGAAGGCAATCACGTCAAAGCCAGTGTCATTCTCGCAGACGGATCCGTCATTATCGGCGGCCACTTCGGCGACGTGCCATTTGCCCGCAACGCCACCCTCGTCCACAACGCCAAAGCCACAGACCCCTGGCTCGTGCTCCGCCTCAGCGGCGACGGCCGCCGCGTCCTCGGCGCCCTCCGCTTTCCCACCCACATCTCCGACATCGCCCTCGACGGCCGTGAAGGGGTCTACATCGCCGCCGGCGAAAGCGGCATGTTCGCCTTCACCCCGCGGCTCGACCGCCAGGTCTTCCACCACGACGACATCGGCTTCGCCTACCGCGTCGATGCCGGTCCCGGCGGCTACCATGCCGTACTGACCCCCTCAAACGTCGCCCGCCGCGAAACCAACGGCGGCAGCGGACAAATCCGGATCTTCAACCCCATGGGCAATCAGATCCAGCAGTTCGGCGGACACCGCAACACCCTCGACATCACCGTCGACGAAGCCAACCGCGCCATTCACTTCACCGGCTGGCGTCAGGCGACCTCCTGGCAGCCCGACGGGGACCAGCGGCGCCTCCCCGTGCAAATCGCCTATATCCGCTCCGTCGGTTTCGACGGCGAACTCCGCTGGACCGGCTACGACTGGCCCGTCGACCGCAGCGACCCCAATTTTCTCAACAATGGCGACAACAACATGGCCGACACCCGCGGCTACCGCAGCACCCTCGGTCCCGACGGCAATTTTTACGTGGCCTACGAAGTCGCCGGCGGCAATCATATCTTCCGCTATTCCCCCCACAGCATTACCGACCGCGTTATGGACCGCTTTGCCGGCGGCGATCATTTTCATCAGTTTCACAACACCCGCTCGGAACACAAGACCTTCGTCGGATTCTACGACCCCGGAACCGGCGATTTTCTGCGCGGTCAACAATTCACCGCCCGTATCGGAAACCGCGGCAACGGCTGGCGTATCAGTCAGGGCGACATCACCGTGGCCGAAAACGGGCACATCTGGCTGGCCACCGGCTCCGCGCACGGCGCCCCCTTCACCTTTGCCCCCGCCCCCGCACCGGATTATGTCGGCGGCGCCGTTTTTATGGCCATGAGTTCCGATCTGCGCACCCGCGAATACGGCATCTACCTCGGAGCCGGACAGGGCCATACCGTCTCCGCCCGCATCGTGGACGGCAGCCCGGATCCCGTGATTGTTCTCGGCGGCGTCTCCCCCAGCCTGCGCACCAGCTCCGAAGAATACGTCATCCATCACTTCCCCCTCCAGCCCGCCCGCAACGGCGAAACCAACGGCTTCTTCAAAATCCTCAACGGCCGCGGCGGCCAGCGCTGAACCCCGCCCGGCTCCGGGCTTCATTTTTTTTTGAAATAAATCTGGCAATGTCCTCCGGTTTTCTTCAGGGTCTCTGCGATTGTCATATTCTAACCCGCTATTCCCATGACACACCCCGCCACTGCCCCCCTTCCCGAATGGGAGGAAGAAGTCATCAGCCACTTCATCGGTGTCTTTGAGACCTTCGGACTCCCCAAATCCACCGCCCGCATTTACGGCACCCTCTACTGTGCCGAAGCCCCGATGCTGCAGGAGGAAATCAGCACCCGCCTCGGCATCAGTGCCGGCTCTGCCAGCCAGGGACTCAAACTCCTGCAAAATCTCAGTGCCGTCCACCGCATCACCCCGCCCGGACAGCGGCACAGCTGCTACAGCGCCGAACTCTCCGTCCGCCGGCTCATCAGCCATTTCATTGATGTCCAGCTCCGACCCAAACTCACTGGCGGCCGGCAAAGCCTCCAGGCGCTGGCCGACCGCCTCCCACCCGAAAACACCCACGCCCGCAACCGTGTGCAAACCCTCCAAACCTGGCAGCAGAAAGCCGCCACCGCCCTCCCCCTCGCCGACCGCCTTTTCGGCCCCAAATCCTAAGCAATAAAGGGTGCACCCAACA
>PXDP01000390.1 GCA_003565035.1 PVC group bacterium
AGGCGCACCTGCCATGCGGCGGCGCTGTCGGGATCGAACGATTCGTGCATGGAGCGGGTATAGCAAAATCCGGGCGAGGTAAAAGACAAAAGAAAATATGAAAAGAATGAACGAACAGACCGGGGGCGGGTCTATCATAGTGTTGTTCGTTTCATGTTCATGCCCGGAGCCGGGTTGAGGCACTCTTCCTTCCTCCTCTCCCGTATGCAAGCCGAGACCGGCTCCGGGCACCTTTTTTTGGAATTATAGCTTGAAGGTCAAGGGTTTTATTGGTTTTTTAACGCCATGATCACACATATTGTCTGCTGGCGTGTTAAAGAGGAAGTCGACGGTTTGGGGAAACCCGAACTGCTTGAAAAAATGAAATCGGATCTGGAGGGGCTGAATGGTCAGATCCCGGAGATTATCAGTTTAAGTGTTGGGTTGAATGAAAAACCCGGGGATGCGGCATCGGATATCGTGTTGATGTCCACGTTTGCGGACTGGGAGGCGCTGAAGCGATATGTTGAACACCCGGCGCATCAGGCGGTGGTGGGGTTTGTTTCCCGAGTGGTCCGTGAACGCCGGGTGGTGGATTTCGAGCAGTAGACTTCCGGACAACGCTATTCGAAACGAAAATCCATTTTGAAGAAGGTGCGGGCCATGGGGGTTCCGGGGGGCTGGGCACCGGTGCCGAAGACTTCGTAGAAGCCGTATTCACGGCGGGGGGCGTTGTACCAGGTGTTGCCATTTTGTTCCTGAGGGGAACGGGCCAGCTCTGACTCATAAAAGGCCACCATGGAACCCCGGTAGCGGAAGGTAATCCCGGAGAAGCTTTCGAGGAAACGGTGATAGTTATGGGAACCGCCGCTGATGGGGTAGTCGTGGCGGGGGCGGTATCGGCTGTCCAGATCTGCTGTGTTTGTGGGGAGAATTCCGGACATGACGGCGGCGTTGACCTCGGTGAAGGTTGCGGAGGGAAGGGAGGTTTGTTTCGAATTCTCCACAACAAAGTTTTCGCTCAGGAAGGTGACGGTGTCGGCGGCGACGGCGGCTAGCGCATCGTGTTCGGCACTGCCGTCGCCTTCGGTGAGGCTGCCGGTGTCCGGGTCGCCGTCCGCGTTGTAGCTTCCGTGGAGGTAGACCCGGGCATTAGTGGCCAGCGTGAAGCCCGGAGCCCGGTTGCTGTTGTATGCGGGATTCGGGATTTCTTCGGCATTATGGATAAAGAGAGAGAGGGATGTGTAATCCTCTCTGGCCACTTGGTTATTCTGGCCGCTGCCCTGTACAGTTTCAAAGGGCCGGAAATTGTCCTGCGCCACAACAATATTGTCCAGGCGGGTCTGTGGGTTGAGCGGGAATTGAAAATAGGTCACGCCGTTGAATTCATTGGCAGGATTGTAGGTCAGGACGGTTCCTCCGTCGTCCAGAGGTTTCTGAAATCGGTCCAGGTCGGTGGTTTCGATGATTTCCGATTTGAATGCGCCCATGTCCATGGAGATCAGGTCCTGAGGTTTCAAGTCGCGTTTATCGTACAAGCCCCCATTCTCCACCGGGCGTCCCTCATCATCCTCGTCATAGATCCGGGCGCGGAAGATGTCATGGAAGATGTCTTCATGAATATAGACCGGATCATGAGCCACGCCCAAAACGGTTTCGGCCATTTCATTTCCGTCATCGTCCAGCAGAGGGTCGCCGTCTTCGTCAAATAACGGAATGGATGCGGAGGGGGAAAAGTCAGTGCTGTCGAGGTCGAAGGCGTTGGAGCGGCGGACTTTCTGTGGAATCAGCCAGTAGTCGGTTGCGCCTTCGTACTCCGCGTTTATAATTGGCCCCACCACTTCCTGATAGGTGCGCCCAATGCGGATGTCCGCCACAGAGAAGTTGGCATTGGCCCCGACCGATTTGAAGAAAAGGCGGCTGATTTGGTTGAGGCCTGTATCGCGTGTCGTGCTCTGCCAGCCGGTGAGCGGTCTGTCCAGTTCTTCGGGATTGATCAGAATCTCAGCAGAATCGTAGTTTCCATCCGGATCGGATTTTGAGAGAAGCCCCACCACAAGATAGGTGGTGTTATTGGAACCGAAACCTCCTGCATTTCCACTGACAGACCGGCCCCCGGAGGACTCAACATCCGTGCCCAAATATGCGTAATTTCCATCTGAGCTTCGGATATAAACCGTTTTCATCCCGGCGATCGAGTTCATGTCGCTGCTTTGGGTGATCCCGAAATGGAATTGGTTCTGATTGCCCATGGACTCCACGTGCACCAGATAGCTGAAATAAACATCCGGTGTGGAAAGCGGGGGAAATTCCACATGTGCAAATTCGTTTTGCCGGTTGAGTTCTATCTTTTTTGTACTGATATCGTGAGTGACATCTCCGTTTTCGTAAAACAGGCCACTGTTTTTTACATCAAAATCACTGTTGTCACCGGAGGTGCTGATGAAACCGCTTTGGCCATGCAAATTGCCGGTGTTCATGTCGTTGATGGGCGGTCTGTAGTGGGAGTGATCGCCATAGTCGTCAAGATGCACGGGGTCATATCCGGGTTCCCAGAGTCTTCTCCAGTGGTTCTGATCTTCGGTTAGAGACCCTGCATCAAAACCCGGCATGTGGCGCACTTCGAAATTGAGTCCGGATTTGAAGGCGAATTTTTCCCGTTCGCCGTTCCCTTTGTGGAAGGGATTCTGCGTTCCGTCGGAGGCGAGGGGTGACATGAGGGGTTCAATGAGGGCGTATCCGAAGTTGAGGCGGTTGCCGTTGCCGTCGTCGGCGACATAGTTGGGGATAAACTGGGAGCGGATGATGGGGGCGTCGAGGGAACCCATGGCGACATTGCCGTCGAACCAGTTGGCCAGGAATTCGGTCATGCCCGTGAAACCCAGTTCATCAAAGAGTTTGCCGGACTCTTCGCTGCGGGAGTCAAAGTAGGCGGAGGCGTGTTTTTCATTGCCGTCCCGGTCCCAAAGGTTGGCGAAACTGCGGTTGTGGGCACTATTTGTCTGTGCGCCGTCGGGACTGCGTCCATTGGTGTTGAACCAGACCCTTCGTCCTGTCTGATTGTTCAGGTATCCGCTGCTCCAGTTTGTCTGCTTTCCCTCCATCATTCCGCCGATGTGAATGCCTTCGGTGGCACTGACCCGGTCTAGGAAATGCAGGCTGTTTTGCGCAACCGCCCAGATGCGGCCATTGGAGTGCACGGGGCCATTGATGATCATGGCGGGTCCGGGATGGAACTCCAGGTCCATGTTGTAGAGGATGGCATGGGTGAAGAATGGGGATTCCCGAACCTGAAAGCTTTGTGCGGCCCGCATTTGCCGTGTCTGCCCCCGGTAATTCACATCGGCCTCGGCCTGAATAATCCATTCACTAATATTGACAAAAGATCCACGGTGCGGGTCGAGCACGGTGTCGGGGTCCTGCGCATCCACAAACACCTGATCTCTAAACTGACGGTTGGCGATGTTGGTGATTCGGACATCGGTGACGTAGCGGGTGTTGCCGACGAGCCGGGTCACCAGAGAGGCGGGAAGGGTGATCGAGGGGGCGTTATTGGTGACGGACTGGGCTTCGCGGAAGTGCTGTTGGAGTTCGGCCATGGCGATTTCCACGGCGGACTCGAGGACATGTCTTCCCTCCACGTCGGCAATGCGCCGGTAGGTGAAATCTTTCTCGTGGCTGCCAAGGGTGAGCAGGGACGCGGCCATAAAGGAGGTGAGCATCATGATGATGAGCACCACGGTGAGGGTGCTGCCCTGCTGGGCGGTTTTTTCCGGGGGGAGCGTGTTTTGATGGGTTTTCATGGCGGTTCCTTCTTTGGTTATCCGCGGGGAGAAATGGAGAAATTATAGGTGTCGGTGACCCATTTGGCCTGGTTGCCGTGAATAATCCGGCCGTTAATCATAATGGTCCGGTTTTGAAAATTATAAAAGAGGCGCCCGTTAACGAGGCCTTCGGAAAATGCCATCACCTGGGTACTTTCACTTCGAAGGGTCGTAAAAGGTGGTAACAGTAACTCAACTTCTCTGATTTCCTGAGCGTCGGTGATGGGATCTGCTGTAAAATCTTTTTCCCAGCGCATGACCGGACCGACGGTGACTCCGTCAATTTCCGTGTTTGGATCGCGGTAGTAGAGAATGATGCGGGTAATGGGGCGCGGGTCACGAAGTGGGTCCATACCCAAGGCTTCCATATCCGGGTAACCGGATTTGAAGACAAGCAACAGGGCATCCCCGGATTCGTTGGGCCGACGGCGGTCGTCGCGGTCATAGCGTTCTGCATCCTGTGCTGACTCGTAAATGAGAAAAAAGTTGGACTGTTTGGCTTCAATCGCCATGCGGTTGATGGTGTTACGAAGTTCGCGGTTAATGTTGTTTTTGGCGGTGCTGCGGAAATTGATCAGCGTGCTTTCCATAAGAAACCCGGAGGACATGGCCAGCACCGAGACCATAATGGTCAGAGCGATCATGACCTCCACCAGCGTGAACCCGCCTGCGGATGCGCGGTACGAACGGCGGTTCGGATGGCGGCACGGCTCAGAGATGGGGTGTGGTGTGGTGTTCATGGGCTTAGATTGATTCGAAGTTCAGCAGGGCGGTAACGAGCTGCAGGCGTCCGTCATTCGCGTTTGGACGGTGCAACATGGTGCGTTTAGTCCGGATATAGTCGCGTGAATTGCGGCGGATATAAACATCCCGTTCCAGACGGGTCGCATTGGACAGACCCGGCAGTGAGTGAATGTACTGCAAATCGATGAGGTAAGTGTCCCCGGGTACGCCGCTGAGGCGGTGGATCTCAACATCAATCCACATGTCCATGGTTTTGATGTCGCCAGTGTTCGGGTCGACATCAATGATGATTTCTTTGTGATTGATGACCTCCAAGGTGTCGGACAGGGTATCGGGGTTCACAGCATTTGCCACCAGCCAGTCGTCAATTTGATCGAGGGTGGCCCCGGCGGAGAGGAGGGAAACGCTGCGAGTGGGCAACACCTGGTTCACGGTCAGGGGAAGCGTGGGCTGATGGGTGGAAAGCCGGATCAGGGTTTCGTTGTCGAGGCTTTTGATTTGCTCCATATAGCCTTGTGCTACGGACATGGCGGTCGTTTTGTAGACATTGAGGTGAGAGATTCGCATACTGGCCATGGTCAGGCGGGAAACGCTCAGCGCCATAAAGGTAAAAAGAACCGTGGCCACCACGACTTCTACAAGGGTGAAGCCGGAACGGTTGTTTTTCGGGGGTTCAGGTAAGTTATTCGTCATCAGGATACAAATTTGTTTTATTGATAAAGTTCAGCAATAGTAAGCAGGATTCGTTCCAGAATCAATTTATTCAATATCGAATAGAAATGCCTTATGGTTTGCTGCATGTGAGAAATATCAACTTGATTCTACCGCATATTTGCAAAAATGTTAAATAAGAATCTCCGATTGAGGGATACGGTTTTCAGTCGCTCTGGATGGATGCTGTTCATCCATCCAGTACTCAATCTATGAGAAGGTAAAAGATTTCCCCGAAACTTTTTCCTTTTTTTATCCCGGTTCCAAGTTTATGAAGGATGCATCTCGTTTAAAGGATATCTTATGAAAGTTTTCGTATTGCATGCTGTTGTTTGTGGAGTTTGTTTCACGCTGGGTTTTTTCCAGAATCCTCTGTGGTTTTGGATCCCCATTGTGTTGGGACTGAATCTGATTCAGAGCGCGTTCACGGATTTTTGTCCAATTTCACGCATGCTGGGCGGGGCAAAAAAAACGGCACCCGCTAAAAAATCCAGCCCAAAGGCCTAAATTTATAACTCTTTTTATTGGCCTGGTCTCTTTTCCGTAAGGAAACCGTTTGGAATGCGTTTGGTTGAAGATTGTTTTTTTAAACCTTCTCAACCCTTAACGACAAGGAAAAGCCCATGAGCCCTGAAACCATGACGATTACCCGTGATGTTCAAACTGATATCGATGACCGGCGTGTTGCGATCCGTGAGGTCGGTATCTCGGATCTTAAAACCCTGATGACTGTTTCAGGCATTGAGCTGGACGAAACCGCCGAACAGACGGTGTCCATGACCGCGTCGCTGGGCGCGAGTCTCCGTGAGGAAATCAAAGGCATTCACATGAGCCGTCTGGTTGAGGATCTGCTGGAGGCTGAGGGACGTCTGGATTTCCGCGGCATTCTCAACTTGCTGTTGCGGCTGCGGGACCATCAGGGATCGGATGATTCGGTGCTGTCCTTTGCATTCGACTATTTTCTCGACCGGCAGGCGCCGGTGAGCGGGCGGATTGCCAAGCAGGCGTACAGTTGCCGGTACGAGGCGCGTTTAAAGGACGGGAAGGAACTTACGTTTGTGCAGTCGGTTGAAGTTCCGGTCACGACCCTGTGTCCCTGCAGCAAAGAAATCAGTTCATACGGCGCGCACAATCAGCGGGGTTATGTGGATGTCCGTCTGGAGCATCATTTTGCGGACATTGGGGAGGCGGATGTGAAAATTTGCCTGGAGGAGGTCATCGAGCAGGTTGAAGCCTCGGCCTCGGCGCCGCTGTATCCGATCCTGAAGCGGGTGGATGAGCGTTTTGTGACGATGCAGGCCTATGACGAGCCGCGTTTTGTGGAGGACATGGTGCGCAATGTCTCCATGAAACTCCGGGAAGATGTGCGGGTGGACGCGTGGCAGGTGAAGGTGACCAACCATGAATCCATTCACCAGCACAACGCCTATGCCGTGGTGCGCGGCGGGTCCTCAGCACTGCGGTTTTAATCCGCAGGCTGTATTTTATCCTTCGCGGGCGAGTTTTCGCAGATAATTTCCGTACTCGCTTTTGCCGTAGTGATCTCCCAGGGCGGTGAAGGCGGTTTTGTCGATAAAGCCCCGCCGCCAGGCGATTTCCTCGATACAGCCGATTTTCAGCCCCTGACGTTTTTCGATGACCTGGACGAATTGTGCGGCGGCAATGAGGTTGTCGGGAGTGCCGGTATCGAGCCAGGCTGTGCCGCGTCCGAAGGTTTCGACGCGCAGTTGTTTTTCCTGCAGATAGCGGCGGTTCAGATCGGTGATTTCGAGTTCGCCTCTGGGAGAGGGTTTTAGGGCTTTGGCGTATTCGGGGGCGCGGGCATCGTAAAAGTAGATGCCGGGTATGGCAAAGCGCGACTTGGGCTTGGCGGGTTTTTCTTCAAGGGAGAGGACGTTTCCCTCGGGGTCGAATTCGACCACACCGTAGGCGGTGGGATCTTCGACGGGATAGCCGAAAATCGTGGCACCCTCGTACTGGTCGGCGTTTTTGAGGCTGCGTTCGAGGAACTGACCGTAAAAGAGGTTGTCGCCGAGGATCAGGGCGGAGGGGGCGCCCTGCAGGAAGTCTTCGGCGATGATCAGGGCCTGGGCCAGCCCGTCGGGACTGGGCTGTTCTGCATAGGCGAGGGTGAGTCCCAGTTCGTTTCCGTCGCCGAGCAGATCGCGGAAGTGGGGCAGGTCATGCGGGGTGCTGATGACGAGGATTTCCCGGATGCCGGCCAGCATGAGGATGGAGAGCGGGTAATAGATCATCGGTTTGTCGTACACCGGCATCAATTGCTTGGAGACCACGCGGGTGAGCGGATGCAGACGGGTGCCGGAGCCTCCGGCGAGAATGATACCTTTGCGGGCTTTGCTCATGACTGGGTTCCCAGGCGTTGGAGTTGATAGGATCCGTTGAGGATGTTTTGCCACCAGGCCTGATTGTCCAGATACCATTGCACGGTTTTGCGGAAGCCGGATTCAAAATTCTCTTTGGGGGTCCAGTTCAGTTCGGTGCGGATTTTGGCGGGATCGATGGCGTATCGGAGGTCGTGACCGGGGCGGTCGGTGACGAATTCGATGAGATCGGCGTAGGGTGTTTGACCGGGCAGGAGTTCGTCGAGGAGAGCGCAGAGGGTGCGGACGAGGTCGAGATTGGTGCGCTCGTTGTTGCCGCCGATGTTGTAGGTTTCCCCGGGTTTTCCGCGGGTTATGACTGTGTGAAGGGCTTCGGCATGGTCTTTGACGTAGAGCCAGTCGCGAATGTTTTCGCCTTTGCCGTAGACGGGGATGGGTTCGCCTTTGAGGCATTTCAGAATCACGACCGGGATGAGTTTTTCCGGAAACTGATAGGGACCGTAGTTGTTGGAGCAGTTGGTGACGAGGACGGGCAGTCCGTAGGTGTCGGCCCAGGCGCGGGCGAGGTGGTCGGAGCCGGCTTTGCTGGCACTGTAGGGGGAGTGGGGGTCGTAGGCGGTGGTTTCGGAAAAACCGGAATCGTCGGGGCCGAGGGAGCCGTAGACCTCGTCGGTGGACACGTGCAGAAAGCGGAAGGTGTCTTTTGCGGCGGGGGCGAGGGTGCGCCAATGGGCGAGGGCGGCCTGGAGGAGATGGAAGGTGCCGACGAGATTGGTCTGGATGAATTCTCCGGGGCCGTCGATGGAACGGTCCACATGGCTTTCGGCGGCCAAGTGCATGACGGCATCGGGGCGGTATTCGGCGAAAATATGTTTTAGGGCCTCCGGGTCACAGATGTCTGCCTGAACGAAAATGTGATCGGGGTTTCCGTCCAGTGCCTGCAGCGATTCCGGATTGCCTGCGTAGGTCAGTTTGTCCACATTGATGACACGTACGTGTTTTTCCAGTATGAGCAACTGGACCAGATTGGAGCCGATAAAGCCGGCTCCGCCGGTGACGAGATAGGTGGGCTTGTTCGATAACATGGGGTGTTTTATGACGGATTTGACCCGTACGCACAAGCTTTTTGTCGGAGATGTCCCGCGAATGTGGTAGGGGGCATTGTATTTTAACAGGTAATTTAAAGAGAAAACCCGCAAATGGCAGAGCCGGCCCGCGAATGTGTTTGGGGGAAGAGGTTAGGGAAGCGTAGCTTGGCAGCCCCTGTCGAAAAAGAGAGGAGAACGGATGGACGCGGATGAACACGGATAGGGGCAGAGGGCGATTACGAGTACGAGTAAGATCCGGGTGACAGCCGGCTGTCGCCGGCCGCTGGGCCAATCGG
>PXDP01000488.1 GCA_003565035.1 PVC group bacterium
ATCGAAAAATCACCCGGAAAAGCCGATTACGATTACGAAAACGATTACGATTAAGAAAGTCCGGCTCCTTCGATAGCCAAGAAAGAAACCAAGTTGTGGCGGGTAATCCTCAGCGAGGGGTAAATTTTCGTATAACTCCTTGTAACAAACACTTATTATAAAACTCCGTGCAACCCTGGTACGGGCGGGCGTTCTGCCAAAAAAACCTTGACTTCCAGAGACTAAGGTACAATTGTACAATTATGAAAAGTAAAAACATACTGGTCGATGCCTCGGCTGTGTTGGCTGTGATCTTGGAAGAACCGGAAAAGGCTTCTATTCTTGAGGCTACGGCCGGGTATGAGGCAAAAGCCCCCGGATGTCTGCGTTGGGAAGTCGGAAACGCATTTTCAGCTATGGTGAAGAGGGGAAGGTTGGAAGAGGCGGAGAGTCAGGCCGCCTTAAAGGTTTTTGAGCTGATTCCGATTCAAGAGGTGGATGTGGACCTGGAGGATGCATTGGAAATGGCGTTGAGGAATGATATTTATGCCTATGATGCCTATTATTTGGCTGCCGCAAAAAAACACAGGGTGGAGTTGTTGAGCCTGGATCAGAAAATGGTTGAAGTCGCAAGGCAAGAAGGAATTAACCTCAAGGAGATCCAATGAAAGTATTCACATACAGCGATGCACGTCAGAAGTTCTCATCCGTATTGGAGTCCGCCCAGGAAGAAGGCCAAGTCCTCGTTCGGAGGAGAGATGGAAGATTGTTTTCGATACGACCGGAAACGTCATCCAGGTCCCCCTTTGATGTACGCGGTATCAAGTCTGCGGTAACAACCAAAGATATCATTGAAACCCTGCGAGAGACACGAGCAGAACCAGTAGCTGGTTGTGACACCACTCGTTAAACTCGTGTCGCACCACAGCTTTGACGTTCGATAAAGGATCCACGGACCATTCCGCACTCAGTTATGCCGGGCGTGGTACATGTTGAAGGCGTAGTACATGACGTTGATGGCCATGCGGTAGGCCTGTTCGGCGACTTCGGGGCGGGCGCCGGAATGTCCGTCGCGCCAGGCGTCACTCATGTCGCCGGGATGGTAGAAGACCACCCAGCGGCCTTCGTGGCGGATGCCGAGGGCGCGGGAGCCGTCCTGCTGCCACAGCGGCGGCGCGCCGCCGGGGAAAAGAAACGGGGACCGGAAGATGGGGTCGTCATTGGGAATGTCCACCAGTCGGTAGCCGGGAAAAATCCGGTTGAGTTCTCTCCGGAAATTGCGGCCGAAACTTCCGCCGCCATGGGTGGCGAATATCATTCCGCCCTCTTCCAGGGTGTACCAGCGGAGGGTATTCACCTCCTGCTGCGACAGCCGGATGTTGCCCCGTCCGGTCATGAACACAAAGGGCGGTTTGCGGGCAGTGGGGAAGCGGCGCAGGCGGTTAATGGCCAGGCCCTCGCCGTCGCCGGCCACGGGAAACCCGGTGATCTGATGCATGCGCCGGAGAAGATTGGCATCGGAATTCCGGTCCATGTTCTGATCCCAGTCACCGCCGGAATACTGCAGGCGGATGAAGCGGACGGTCGCACCCTCCATGCCGTCGGGCCAGCCGCCGGTGTCTCCACCGCCTTCCCCGAGCCGGCCGGAGGTCTCCTGTGCAATCTCGTAGGTGTTCTGGGTGAGTTCATCCAGCTCCTGCATCACCTGAATATCATCGATCTTCATGCGCTCGAAGATGAAGGGGCTCCAGGTGTTAACGATCATCCGCTGCTGCGGAATTTCGCGCTGGCGGGTGACCCGCACCATTTCCACCACCGGATCGCCGGAGCCTTTGATGAGTCCGTAGGGATCTTCCCAGCCGCAGCCGCGCATGAGGAAGGGTCCAACCAGCACCATGAAAAAGAGAAAGGCGGACCAGTAGGTCGAGGAGCGCATCCTCGGATCGCGCCCGCCGGTGCGGAGGTTTTCGTAAATTTTGTCGCCGGTCAGGGGTTTGACCGCCGGATCGCGTGCGAAGGCGGCCCGGGTGCTGCGGCGGGCCACGCCCAGAGCCACAATCAGCAGGGGGATCAGTGCCGGCAGCCAGGGGCCCCAGGCCCGCAGCCAGTATTCGTTGCGGAGGGCGTTGGGAAAGCCTTTCACATCCACAGCGTTCAAATACGAGGGGACGCGGGTGACAAACAGGTGCCAGCTCAGCCACATCACACCATACCCGGCCAGCGCCACTTTCTGCAGGCCGAACACCAGGGGATGCCGCAGGAACACGGCGGCGGCGGTGAGCAGCGAGAGGCCGCCGGAGATCCATCCCAGCCAGGCCACACGGTCGGCCATGCCCACCAGTCCGCCTGCGCGCAGGCGGTCGAGGTGCTCCTCGGAATAGCCGGTCCATTCCCAGTACGACGGCACCGCGAACGCGCCGGTCCAGAGGCCGAGGGCGGCAAGCACCAGAAAGCCGAGGCACAGCCGCAGCCGCAGCGGCAGCCGGGCCTGAGCACGCATGAGCGCGCCCAGCCCGGTGACCAGGGCGGACGCGACCGCGCCATGAAGGCGGCCGAAGAGGCTGTACAGGGTCTGCAGTCGGGTCATGAACGTTTAGATGTCCAGGTCCGGAAGATCATCGAGCGAGAACGGCCGGGGCGCCAGAGGTTCGATTTCGGGTTCTTCGGGGGTCTGCTGTTGGGCGGGTCGCTCTGCCGCCTCGCTCTGCCGGGCGGCGGCGCGTTCTTCGGCCTCCAGAGCGCGTGCGGCCTGATCGGCGCGGCGTTCGCTTTCGCGGGCCGCGCGGGCTTCGGCCTCCTGCTCCCGGGCGCGGTCCCGGCGGAGCTGCGCCATGGTGGAGGGGGTATGGAACCCGGCCTCGGAATAGAGTCCCAGCTCCGCCCAGTCGCGGTAGAGACCAAAGGAGGTGAGCCCCAGTACCGCGACGTGCACCGCGAGCGAGACCCAGAAGGCTTTGGCGAGAATCGACCGGTTTACACCGAGCAACAGCCGGTCCGGTTCGCTTGCATTCAGTTCTGTGGTTTTGTTTTCATCCGTCATGAATTTACTCCGTATCCATCATTCCGACCAGGGCAATCCGTGCCCCCACGCCGCTGAGGGCTTCGATGACCGGCATATAATCCGGCCGGGTTAAACTTCGGTCCACGTTCAGATGCACAATGCCATCCTCCCGCCGACGCTCCAAAAGAATTTCCACCGCCGCACCCAGATCGTGCAGCCCCACCTCAACCCCCTGCACCCAGAGCAGCCCCTCCCGATCCACCACCACACTCACCTCGGCCGGGGCCAGTTCCCCCACATCCGCGCCCAGAGCCGGGTCGATTTCCTGGTGATCCCGCATAAAGTCCGACACCAGCATAAAGAAAATAATCAGCAGAAACGCGATATCCCCCATCGACGCCAGGGGGATCATCACTTTCAGTTTTTTGCGGCGGCGCACCGGCATCAGTTTTCCTCCACAATGGCCACAACCCCGCCGGCATCACTGATGAGGGTGACAATCCGGAAATACCGCTCATAGGTCACCTCATCGGCCACCTCCAGCACGATCATGCGGTCCTGATCCTCGGCGTTCATGAGATTCATCTGAAACAGCCGGTCGCGCAGCGCCTCCAGGGTGATCTCCTCCATCGAATCCTCGGTCTCGCCAAACAGCAGGGTGGTTCCGGTGACATTCACGGAGGGGGTCTGATCGTCCACCTCACGGTTTTCCGGAGTTTCGGTTTGCGGAATACTCACTTCCTGCCCCAGCGGCCGTACAAAACTGGTCGTGAGGATGAAGAAAATAATCAGCAGGAAGGCGATATCGGCAAAGGCACCGACATCGATTTCCGCTTCCGCTTTGGCTCGTCGTTTTCGGGACATGGCAGGATCAGTGTTCGCTGATGGAGCCCACCAGATCGGTGATGCATTCCTCGATGGCGATATTGAACTCCTCCACGCGCCGCGAGAAGAGGTTGTAGGCGACCACGGCGGGAATGGCGATGATCAGACCGGCGGCGGTGGTGATCAGCGCTTCGGAAATGCCGCCGGAGACTGCGCCGGGATCGAGGCCGGCATCCTCGGCCATGCGCGCGAAGGATTTGATCATCCCGGTGACGGTTCCGGTCATGCCGAGCAGCGGGGATACGGAAGCGATGAGCACGAGGACGTTGAGCCGTTTCTCCAGACCGCTCACCGCTTTGGGCGCGTAATCCTCCATGGTTTTGGAGACTGCCATTTCGATTTCCTCGGGATGGCGGCCGCGGTCGCGCATTTTGCGGTAGCGGTGCAGCCCCACCAGCAGGCAGGCGGCGACCGGCCCTTCGGTGGCCTCGACCCGTTCGATGGCGGCGTCGAGTTTTTCATCCATCAGATCCTGGTTCACCAGGCGGCGGAGATCGGGGGTGTCCCCGGTGGCGGCCTGGAAGGCCCGCACCCGGTCGAGGATGATCGCCAGCGAGAGCACGGAGAGAAAAAGCAGCGGCCACATGATGGGCCCGCCGTCGAGAATATAGGTTAACATGAGAGGTTCCTCATTGGGGTTGGTCTGTTCAAAGGGGGATCAGAGACGCCGCAGGAAATTGGCGGCCTGTGCCGCAGGGGCACCATTGGGATATTCTTCAAGAATTTGCATGAATTTCTGGCGGGCCACCGCCGGATTGCGCATCCGGAAAGCGGCCACGCCCCACTGCAGGAGAATTTCGTCGAGCCAGGGCGCATCCGGATAGTCCATCACCACCCGGTCCATGAGTTCGACCCCGCGGACATAGTCCTCCTGCTGGAGGTGGAAGTTGATGATCTTTTTGAAGGCCTCGCCGGCAAAGGGCGAATGCGGGAAGCGTTCGGTCACCTGCTGAAACTCCACCATGGCCGGGGACAGATTGGGGGTCTGTCCGGCGGAGAGGTTCAGGCGGATGAGCTGTTCGGTCACCTCGCCGATCCGGAACTGAGCCTCGGCCTGATAGGCGGATTCGGGCAGATTAAGGATCGAGCGGTACACGCGGATGGCTTCGCGCAAATCCTCCGCCGCCCGGGACTGGGCCCGGGCGCGGGCGATGTTCATGAAGGCCCGGTCCACCCGGTCGGTCTCCGGAAACAGTTCCACCAGTGCCATGCAGGTGGCAATGGCTTCGTTGAGACGTCCCTGAACCAGATAAAGTTCCCAGCGGACTTCAAACGCGTCTTCGAGAATATCGCGGCGCAGACTTTGACGGGCGGTGATCTGCATGATTTCATCGATTTTTTCCAGCCCCTCCTCCGCGCGGGCGAAGGCGTTTTCCTCCAGGCCCACTTCCTGAAAGATACTGCCCCAGCGGTGCAGCAGCTTGGCTTCAATGAGCAGCTTTTCCGCCTGGGTGTCGGGATCGTTCGCCTCGGAAACGATAGACTGCGGTTCGGTGGTTCCGCCGGTGACCACCTGTACGCGGTCGCTGCGGAGCTGCGGCTCGTCACCCGCCATGTGCAGCTCGTCGAGATAGCGCACCTCAAGGAAGTCCCCCGGCGTCACAATCACTTCCTGCGGATCCCCGGAGGCCTGCTCCTGAATCACCGGAATCACCCGGCCATGAAATTCGCCGGAGTGGGCGGCCGACTCCCGCAGACGCACCCGCATCGTGGAGCGTTCCACCCATTCGGGTTCCTGATCGCGGGTGCCGTCCAGATCCTCGACATCCACCGTGACCAGCGGACTGTCAGGCTCCTCGCGCTCCACCTTCTGCATCACCGCCACCTCCACATTCACGCTGTCGCGTTCCGGACTGACATCCAGATCCAAATCCACCAGGCGGAGAAAGGCGGGCTGACCGGCAAACACCCCGCGGACCGAGCGCTGATAGGCTCCGTCGGTGAAGCGCACCGCACCGGTGGACACCACGCGCACGCGGGTGGTGAGTTCCAAATCGACATCGCCGCGGGAATTGTTCTCATCGATATACACCACGGTGACCGTATCCCCCCCCCGGACGGTGAGCATCCCGTCGTTGGGTTCGGAGGGTTCCGGCACCATCATCACCGAGGCGATCCAGTCGTCGCCACTGCGCCCCAGGCGTTCCAGGGGCACCTCTTCCTGATCACCGGAACTGGAGCGCAGCGTCACCGTGGTGGTGTTGCCGAGCAGGGAAATGATCCGCAGATCGCGGTCGTTCACTTTCACAAACAGGCGCTGGCCCGCCTCCACCAGGCGCACATCCTCTTCTTCGAGGTTGTCGGGAACGGCGGTGCCCACCATACGGAAGGCCTCCACAGCTTTACCCCAGCGGCCCTGCTGAAAATGCGCCTGGCCGATGTAGTCGTAGGCATGATTGGTGTAGCCGCTGGCGGGAAAATCGTTGGTCACCCGGCGGAAGGCGGAAAAGGCTTCGTTATAATCGGCCTGATAAAAGGACACCGCACCGAGACGGAACCAGGCTTCGGCCTGTTCGTCTTCGTCCGGAGAATGGCGGGCCTGATTCAGGGCCGTCCGCGCCCGGGAAAATTCGCGACGCTCCATGTGATGGCGTCCGAGTTCCAGGGCGGCCCGGAAGCGGACCTCGGATTCCGGGAACATGGTTCCCACCGCCTCCAGCATGGAGACCCCGCGGTCGTGCTGGCCGGTCTGCAGGAGTTCGAGGGCGCTGTCGATCATACGCCGTGCCCGCAGGGCATCCCGGCGGGCGGCCGCAGAGGATGCCGCAGGAGCTTCCGCAGCCTCTTGCGCGTGCACCAGCGGGGCAAACATCATGCACACCGCAAGGAGAATCCACCGCGGATTCAGAAGAATACCCCCGGATAATTTCTCGGGTGCGGTCCGTCTCCTGTCTAATGAGTTCTTGTCTAATGAGTTCTCGGCATCCGTATCCATCCGTGTCCATCCGTGGTTCAAAACGTTATGATTCATATTCGGTTCAATTGACATCGTGAATGACTCCTCCGGCAGTATCGTGCCCCATGGCTTCGAGCCGGTCGTGGGATTGTGAGGCCTCGCGGGTGCGGGTCCATTCGGGATGCCGCAGGACGCGCAGGTACAGGGTGACGGCCGCGTCGTCTTCGCCATCGGCCCGGTGGTGCTCCGCCTGGGTGAAGACCGCTCGGGCAGCCTGGTCGGGGAAAATACTGGCGATTTCGGTGAGCACCCGGCGGGCCTCCTCGCGCTGGTCAGCCCGGCGGTGGCAGTCGACAATCTGCCAGAGCGTGTCCGGCGGGTCGTTGATTTGGTAGTAAAGCTTGATGGCCTCTTCGTAGCGGTTCAGCCGCTGATGCAGAATCCCGGCCCGCTCGCGGAGGGCGCGTCGGCTCTGTTCGGGATCCTCCAGGGCATCGATCCGCTCCAGCACCGTCAGACTGTTTTCATGGGTGCGGCGGCGCTCACTGAGGGCGAATTCTTTCCAGAGCCGCTCGACGGGATCGCGGAAAAAAATCAGCAGGGAATGCGCGGCATCCCAGAGTCCCCGCGAAGCCAGCCGTCCCATCAAATCATCCGCAAAGCGTTTTTGCAGTTCCGGCTCATTTTCCTGAGCGCGAAGATAGGCGGAGAGTTCGGTCATGAGTTCGTCGATCGATTCAGAACGGAAGCGGGCTTCGTAATCAAAGCGGGCGAGAAGAAAATCCCAGAGGCGGTCGGCTTCGGTAAATTCGCTTTGGCGACCGAGGAACCAGGCATAGAGGACTTCGCGCCGTTCGTCGCGCAGAGCGTCTCCGTCGGCTTCATCATGCATGCGGTGAAAATACCAGCCGGGATAGCGGCGGTGAAATTCGCGGACACCCTGTTCGAACATCCGCAGCGTGGCCTGCGAATCCCGCCGGGCCTCGGGACCACGGTTCTCCTGTTCCCGCTGCAGCGTCCAGGCTTCATCAAAATCGCCCTGCACCAGTGCCCAGTCCTGCAGACGGCTCCTGGCCTCACGGTCAGCCCGGCGGTCCAGATCGGCAAAATCCTCCGCCACCAGCCGCCACAAACGGACGGCCTCATTCCTGCGGCCGTTTTCCCAGTGATTGGCGGCAATGCGGTTGTGGGCGTCCGCCGCCAGCACGTGGTGCTGATACTGATCGTGCCGGGTCAGGTCCCGCAGGTCGGCGAAACCGCGACGGTCGTCGCCGATGTCGAAATGCGTCAGCGCGCGGAAGTACAGGGCCGGTGCGGCCAGCCAGACATCCTCGGGAAAGAAATCCAGCACTTCGGTGAAGGTGCGCACGGCGGTGTGCCGGTCGTGAGCACCGCGCTGGCTGAGCGCCTGCATCAGGAAGGTGTAGGCGAAGATTTCCGGATCCACATGATCACCGTGCTGGGCGCGGAAGCGCTCCCATTCGTTGGCGGCGTTCTGATGCATCTGCTGTTCGCGGCGGTTCCGCCCCTCCCCGCCCCGGTTGGTCATGTCCAGGGCCCGGTCAAGTTCCGCGCGCTGGGCCAGACTCAGGGTCTGATACAGCTCCACCGGCATGACATAGGACCACTCCGCCAGCGCGTTGGCGGAAAGCAGCAGCGAAACCAGCAAGGGAAACATCCGCATCATGAGTCCAACCCTTCAAAGAGGTCCGCCTGCTGCAGGAGCAGTCCCCGGGCACGGCGCGCCCATTCGGATTCGGGATACTCGAATACGGTGCGCCGCAGGAAAATGTAGGCGTTGGCAAAATCCAGGCCGCGCAGGCTGGCATCTCCGGCCCAATACATCGCCTGGGCACGAAGATCCGGCTCCACCGCGCCGCTGCCGTCTTCAATCAGGCGCTGGAAGCTGGCCACGGCCCGGGCATATTCGTCGAGCACCGGGGCGGTTTTCACCTGACGCTCAGACAGTCCTTCGGCCCGCAGTTCGTTTTCCCAGACCTCAGCCTGTTTCATGTGCGACTGGGCGCTCATGAACATCGCCCGCGCGGCCATGGGATGAGTCGGAAAGCGTTCCGCAAAGTTGGAGAAGATCCGGCCGGCAATATCGAAACGCTGTTCGTGCCGGAAGTAATGCGTGGCCAGACGAATGGAGGCGTCGCCCACCAGGGGCGATTCGGGGAAGACATAGGTGAGTTTGACGTATTCCTCGCTGGCGGCGGAGAAGTCGCCGAGTTTTTCCAGGGCCAGCGCCTTCTGGAACTGGGCCCGGGGCGCGAATTCGCTGTCCGGGTGATTGCTCAGCAGAATCGAAAAGCGGGAAAGCGCCTCCTGGAAAAATTCACGTGCCGCTTCCGGATCGTCTTTTTCGGCTTCGTTGCCAAATTCCTGATACAGATGCGCGAGCAGATATTCCCCTTCGACCGCCAGAGAGGTTTCGGGGTTCTGCATCAGCACTTCTTCAAGAATGCGGCGGCCTTCCTCGATGACCTCGGCTGAACGGACGCGCTCATCGAGGCGCCGGAAATCCTTGGCCATTTCAAAGAGACTTTCCGCGAGACGGAACTGAACCCGTACAGCCATTTCCGGATCGTCAAACTGTTTAGTGAACGCCCAGAGGGTGCCGTCGGAGCCTTCAAAAATGCTGCCGGTGGCTTCATGACTGCGGGCGGGCCGGTGTGGGAGTCCGCCTTCGTCGGTATAGCGGAACTGCAAGGTATCGCCGAAGGCTACGCCGATGCGCTGCACGCCCATGAGGGCGGCATCCATAACCTCTTCTTCTCCCTCGGGCAACTCCACCCCCTCGGGGCGTTTGAACTCAGGCAGAATGACGCCGGTAAAGATTCCGGAATTGGGCAGGGTTTCCTCCAGCAGCAGCTCAACCTGCTCGCCGGATCGGGCCGCTTCCACGGTGACGGTCACGCTGTCCCGGCGGGAGCTGCGGTCCTGTTTGCGGTCAATCACCTGCACAAAGAACCGCTCCCCGAGATGGGCGCGGGTGCGTTCGGCCTGGAAAGAACTGTCGAGCAGAGCCAGGGAGGCTTCCGAGGCAAGCTGCAGGTTACCGCGGTAGACGGTGTTTCGGGATTCGTCCACAATGCGGATCTGCACGCGGTCATTGCCCTGCACAAACAGGGTGGCCGTGTCGCCGTCCACCCGGCCGGCCTGGTCTGATGCCCGGCCCAGTTCAAAATTCAGCAGCCCGCTGAAATGGGCATTGGGAAGAATGAGATCCGCCTGAGGCGGTTCAACCTGCGGGTTGGCCTGCAGGGAGAACCCGGCCCGGGCGCGGCCGAGGGGAAGATGCTGCTGCAGCACCGCCGGTTCACGGCCCTCGCGCTGCGCGGCTTCGATTTCGGACTCGGCCACGGCAATCAGCAGCAGACGGCTGCCGCGGTGCAGGGCGGCGGAAGGATGATACACTTCCAGCGGAAAGGGCGTGTCCACATTGGCGGTCACCGGATCGTTACGGACCTCTTCCGGGGACATGGGCATCGCGAAGCGGTCCCAGGTATAGATCGTCCCCACGTTCTCATTGCCGGGACGGGCACGAATCTGCGCGAGCCGACGGGCCGCATCCGCGCCGGTGTCTTCCCGGCGTTCGCGCCAGGTGTGGAAAAAGGTGATCTCCGGCTCGCCGGTCAGCACACTGTCCAGCACCGCTTCGCGTTCCACCGGAACCCCGGGGCTGGTGTTTTCGCGGTCCAGATAGGCTGCAGTCATCCGGTCGCCGGGACGGACCCGGAGGGTGTCACCGCCGGTTTCCCCGTCCAGCGTGGTGCGGACCAAAGCCACAAAGCGTCCGGAGTGCACCGGACCCGCCGCCGGATCGCCCTGCTCCACTGCCGTGACCACAAGCGTTTCGCCGCTGCGGGTCCGGATCGTGATCTCCAGGGTGTCGGCCCCGGGGCTGATATCCTCGTCCGCATCCTGTACCACCACCAGAAAATCATCGCCGGGACGGAAGCGGTAGGCCTGATGCAGCTGCGACCGCATCCCCTGCGCGGTGGCGGTGATCTGCTCAAAATAGAAGCCAATCCGCCCGTTGGTGAAGCGGGAGTTCAGTTCGCGGCTCAACAGTCGGGTCTGGCCGCTGACCGTGTATTGATCGGCATAGGAGATGGTAATACGGTCCCCGGGCGCGATCTCGAGCACGTCGTTGTCCAGCGCATCGGTAAAATCGGTTTCGCCGGGAAGCACTGTTTCGCCGTCAGCATTTTCCATCCGCAGTTCGCGGACGGATATGGCATCTCCGGTATACCGCACAAATTCCCAGCGCAGGGCGCGGAGGCGCTCCGGCTCGGAAAAGTCGGCCCGGAAGCCCTCGGATGTGCGGGTGATCGCGGCGCGGTCGCTCAGAAAACGTTCCAACTGGGGATTGTCGGCAACTGACAGCCATTCGGAGGGGAACGGGACCACCTGTCCGTCGGGTTGTTCCACCGACAGCTGGAATCCGTCGCGCCCAAAGCGGATGTATCCGAAAATTTCCAGGAAATGACCGCCCTCCGCCAGAGAAACGGGAATGCCCTCGCCGCTGCGGAAATCGGACGCGCGGCCGTTGGCAATGACCTCTCCGTTCACGAGCAGGCGAATGTAGGCGTCGCGCATGGCATTGTTTTCGTCCGGCTCCAGCGGATCAAAAAAGAAGCGCAGGCTGCGGGCCTCGGGCAGGTAAAAGGCGCCGCGCAGATGAATGCGCCGGAAGCGGGATTCAACCTCGTAGCGGAACGTCTCCAGGGTTGTCGGTGTGTCCCGCAGTTGCGAGAAATGACTGCGGTATTCAAAAAGCGATGACAGTCCGCGGTCGGTGGTCTGCAACTGGACCCCGCCCCCGGGAATGTCCCGGGCGGGAAGCGAGCCCATGGGAATCCAGTCCCCGCTTAAACGTCCCAGCAGACGGATTTCGGAGATACTGTCCGCGTCGGGGGTCAGCAAATCCACCCGGCGGACGGCATGACTGTTCATGGTGTCGACTGCCAGCCATTTGCCCTGTTCGCCGTCCGCGCGGCTCCGCCAGGGTTCGGGGCGGTTGACGTTGATGGTGTTTCCGGGGTCGGTCCCGTCCGCGCTGTCGGATGCGGTGGCGTGCGGGGGCGGCAGTGCGGTGGGAATTTCTCCGCGGAAGATGCCGGTATACGGCCCGGTTTCCTGCAGAATCACCGAGGGGATTCGGTCGCCGCTGCGGGTCTCGGCGGTCACCCGGACCGTACCGCCCTCCCCGCCCCGGCTCTGATCGCGGTCGCGCACCATGACGTAAATCGGGTTTCCCGGACGCACCGCGCCGCCGGTCTCCGCAAAGGTTTCACGTCCGCCCCCCATTTGCTGCTGAATTTCGAGGGCCTGCTGCTCGGCCTCGGTCAGCAGTTCGCCGGCACTGACCATGAGGACGGCGTCATCGACAATCCGGAGGGTGCGCGGCTCACCGGGTTCCATACCGCGGGAGGTGACAAATTCGGGATCGAGTTCGAAGGAGATGATGTCCAGCCCGTTGACCTCGAGCACCCGGTTGCCGGGCACGGCGGCACCCAGCACGGTGTCCAGAACGCCCCGGAAGAGCCGCGGATCGCGTGTGGAAGGGAAAAGATTGAGCTGCTCCTCGTCCCCGCCTTCACTGGTGCGGACAATCACAGGAATGGAACCGCCGCCGCCCACCACGGCGAGGTTCGGATCCTGAACCGTGATCCGCAGCGGCTGGCCGGGACGCAGAATGGTGCGGTCCCGCAAATCACCGAGGAGAATTTCGGGGTTGTCGACTTCGAAGTTCGTCCGCAAACGCCAGCGGCCGTGCAGGAGCCGCGCGGCGGTGTGCGTGAAATCCCGGGCAAACACCCGCTCAAGCTCCGTGCGGGTGGTTTCGTCGTCGCCGTCGTTAAAGGCGATCAGTGCCTGGAAATAGTGCGCATTGGCCTGCAGGGCCGGGTCGGGATTGGCCAGCCAGAATTCCAGAATCCCCTCGGCGGCGGAGGTGTTGCCCATGGCGATCATTAAATCCACATCCCGGAACATGGCCTGACGCCCGGACGGGGTCTGCTGATATTCGGGATGGGTGCGGATGGCCTGATATTCCAGACGGGCGGCATCGAAATTCCGCTGTTCGCGGAAAATTTCCGCGCGGTTGAGCATCACCCGCGCGCGGATGGCCACGGGCAGTTCCTCCCCTGCGGCAATCACCCGGTGACTGAGATCGAGGGAGGCATTCAGAAATTCATCGTTTTCCCCGCGGACATTGCGGAGGCGCTCCAGCGACCAGGCAACAAATTCCGGGGGGAACTGCAGGGGGTCTTCGGTGAAGACTTCCAGATGCTGCCGAAGCAGATTCCAGGCCTGCTCGGGATTGTTGAGCGACAGCTCCTGCGCGGCCACAAACAGCGGATAACGGGGATCATCATTTCCCACCGGGAAAATGCCGGCCACATTCGCGGAAGCGCGGTTCCGGATCTGCGCAAGCTGCGCCATGGCGGAGGGATCGGCGTCCCGCACCACCTGGGTCAACAGCAGCAGCGGCTCAAACTGTCCGGCCTCCTCCAGAATCTCCGCCAGGGACTGAACCTGACCGGAGCGTAAATCCTCGCCAAAGCGTCCGGCCAGCAGGACCCGCGACACCGCGAGCGGATGATCGCCGCGTTCCACTGCCGCCGCCAGACTCCGTCGCAAAGAGGAATGCAGGTCGCGGTAGCGGGCATCCGTACGGCCCCCGTTGGCCAGCATGGCGATCAGACCGTCCTCCATATCGTGCAGTTGCGCGACGACATCCGGGTGGGCCTCTCCCCGCCGCTCAAACCAGTTCACATGTCCGAACGGCCAGCGGGGAATCCAAAGATCAGAGGCCTCTTCAGCAGAAATCATTTCCAGACGGGGTCCGACTTCCAACACCAACATACCTCGGCGGTGACCGCGCACAACCGTCTCCGAATCCGTCTCCTCCTGGGGGACCAGATTCTGGTCATCGGTGATCTCAAGAAGGACATTCACCGCGTCGGCGGGCCGGGCACGCTCCGCGCCGGCGAGCAGCATCTCCACGCCATCCATCTGCCGGTCCGCCGCAACAAACAGACGCATCACCTGCAGACGGATCCGCCGGTCACCGCCATAGGTCCCGGTTTCGCCAGGCTGCAGGAACTGACGTCCAAGACGGTCGAGCAACTCCGGCCGGGAGGCCGCCGCTTCGGGGTGTTCAATCAGCACGTCCAGAAGGGAATGCAAGAGATTGGGACGTCCGGCGGAGAAATCCTGAACCGACAGTGCGGCCGCAAGCTGTTCAGCCAGAAATGCCGGTGTCCAACGGTTGCGGTTCCGCATGAGGTACACCATGACCTCTTCGACATCCATCTCCTCAAAAAATGGCCGGGCAAAGGCATCATCCTCTTCGTCGTGCCAGATCGAATCGAAGGCCTCATGCCAGCGGTTGAACCGCTCCGTGTAGGCCCGGGCGACATACAGGGATGCGGTGCCGTCCCGGCTGTTGTCCAGAATACTGAATTCGATATGCTCCTCCCAGTCGGCCCGGGTACTGAGACGGGGGGATACGACCCGGGCAAACTCACGCCGGCCTTCGCGGCGCCGGCGGGCGGTTTCGCGGTACAGCGCCAGAATCTCCTCCATGAACCGGGTTCGTTCTGCGGAGACGGAGCGGTCAGGAAACGGCCGTCCGTATTCATCAAAGGCCTGCTCCAACAACGCCGTGAAAGCGGGTTTCGGTTCATTGCCGGAGCGCAGGTCGCTGTCCCGGCTCAGCCGCACCAGCAGGCCCAGAAGCGGATCGGAGGCGTCCGGCACATCGGAAAGCGATTCCACAAATGCCTGCATGGCCTCTTCGCCACGGGCTCGGTTGTTACTATGGGTGGCCAGGTCACGGAAGCGTCCGGTGTTTCCGGAAAAGCGCACCCCCTCCTCAAGCACACGGATACGGGTTTCCATCGGAAGATCCCCCACGCTGAGAAAATGCCGGGCAATCTCCCGGGTATCAAAGCGGGTGGGGTTCTCTCTGAATTCCCGCCGGACGGTTTCAACCAGCAAATCGGCATAGCCTTGGCGGGCAAAGGTTTCCAATAAGTTCATGCGCACATCCTGACGGTCCCCGGTCAACGCCAGAAAGGCATCGATCCGGGCGCGGTCTCCTTCATGCCCCCGGATGAGTTCTCTCAGATTCCCGGCATCAAACGCCATAGGGAAATCTCTCAACAGGGTCAAACGCACCTCCTCCGTGGGCAGAAAACGGTGCGGTGTATTATTGTGTGAGGTACTCATGGCCTGATTCCCATGCCAGCGCAGATGCTCCAGTTCGTCTTCATAAAGCGAGTAGAGATGACGAAGCATCTCCACCAGCCGTTCTTCTGACAAGAGTCGCTGCTCCTCCCCGATGAAAAATTCAGGTTGACCCAGGAAGGTTCCCAGCACCTGCCGGTAGATAGCGGGAGAGGCCTGTTCACGGTAAAGGGATTCCATCGCCAGCCATTCGCGGGCCGCGAGTGGCCTGACAGCCTCGGGACGGACCCGATCCAGGCGGCGCACCCTCCCCACCAGATCGGAGGGCAGAGGACGTCCATACGCACGCTGCAAGGCCATGAGCTGCAGAATCTCAATATCCTGCCGGCTGATCAGTTCCCGCATGACCCTCAGGTCGTGGATCGTATGCTGGAAAAGCAGGGTATACACGGCATCCCGCTCCAGGCCGAACATCCGGTTTTCCAGGGCGTCATGCAGTTCCTGGATCACCAGATTGCTTTCGCGGGCGGTTTCCGCCATGCCCATCAGCGTATCGGCCAGTTCCAGATAAGGCACCACCTGACCGGTTTCGCGAATCCGGCGGAGCATGCCGACACCGAGATCAAAACGGGCCTGCTCCGGTCCGTACAGATCCTGGTAAATGCTGAACGCCTCCGGAAACACCGAGCGATGAGTCAGTACCCGCAACGCCTGTTCCAGTTGTGGAGATTTTTCCTCCTGTCGGCGGGCAAAAAACATCAGACGGTCCAGATAGCGGACGGAGTCCCCCATGTCACGGGCCACCAGGGCCCCTTCAAAAATCCAGCGGGGATTTTCTTCGCCTTGGAGGCGGATCAATTCGCGCACCCGGCGCTCCGCCGTGAACACCCGTCCATCTTTTCGGGCGGCGGCATAGGAGAGCGCAAGTGCCTCCCGCGGAATCGGTTCCTGGCCCAGAAGCGGTTCCAGGGTTTCCTCAACTGCTGCAAAAGCACCGGCTTGGAACTGTTCCCGGGCGGTTTCCAGGGGTGCGCTGCCCAGGACAGGCGACAGGGAAAAGGCCACCAACAACAGGAGCATGCCCCAGGCACAAAAAGGTTTCCGGGAGGTGTGGGCGCGGAAAAAAGGAGCCAAAACATGGGCGGAACGGCCGAAAGAGTCTGAGTTTTTCATAGGCATAAATGTTAAATAATCTGAAGAATAGACGAACACATAAAGCAGAATCCCCGAACCGACAAGGGAAAAATTGTCTTTACTCCAAGAACCGGCAGGTCTACGATGACAGGTAGAGGTTTTTTATATGGCAAAGAATCAATTGAATGAATCCGCTTCCGGCCATCTGGTCGGGGTGGGTGCCTCCGCTGGAGGACTGGAAGCTCTGAGGTTTTTTTTTGCGGACATGCCGGAAGACTCCGGGCTGACTTTTGTGGTGATTCAGCATTTGGCACCGGACCATAAAAGCCTGATGGTTGAACTCCTCCAGCGGGCAACCCGACTGCCGGTGCAGCGGGCCAAAGAAGGGCAGACGCCTCTGCCGAACCATATTTATCTGATTCCGCCTCGCTTTAACCTGACCCTTTCCAATCACCGGTTTGTGCTTGTGCCGCCACCCGCCGGGAAGGCGCTTAACCTGCCGATCGATATTTTCTTCCGGTCGATTGCCTCCGAGTATGGCGACCGTGCCATTGCGGTAATCCTCTCCGGAACCGGCAGCGACGGTGCCCGCGGCATCCGCGCGGTCAAAGAAGCCGGCGGTATGATCATGGTGCAGGCGGAGGCCTCGGCCAAATTTGCCGGCATGCCCACCAGCGCCATCGCCACCGGAGCGGCAGATTTCATTCTCCCGGTGGAGGAAATGGCGGTACAACTGGTTCAGTTCGCCTCCCATCCTTTCGCGGTTCCAAAAGCCACCCCGACAATCCTCCCGGACAACTCCACCCATTTGGATAAAATCTGCACTCGGCTCAAAGAAACCATCGGCATTGATTTCTCCCTCTATAAACACGCCACCTTCGCCCGACGGGTTGAACGGCGAATGAATATTCTCCAGGTAAACGATCTTTCGGAGTACATCCACTGCCTCATGAATGCCCCCTCCGAATCGGAGTCCCTGGGAAAAGATCTGCTCATCAGTGTTACCAAATTTTTTCGGGATTCGGAGGCGTTTACGGCCCTTAGAAACCATTTGGAGTCCCTCTTCCGAGACATCGGCCCCGGGGGCTGCCTCCGCATCTGGGACGCGGCCTGCGCCACCGGGGAAGAAGCTTATTCCCTGGCCATGCTCTGCGAGGATCTGCGCACGGAACAGTTTCCCTCCGTGCATTTTAAAATTTTCGCCACCGATGTCGACCGGGCCGCCCTCGACTTCGCCGGTGCCGGCGTTTACCCCCGCAGTGTGGTCGCCGATTTGCCTCCGGAATATCTTGAACGCTTTTTTCAGCCCGAAGGGACTGAAAACTTCCGCATCAACCGCTCCCTCCGCGACCGGCTGATTTTTGCCCGTCAGGATCTGCTCAGCGATCCTCCTTTTACCCGCCTGCACATGGTCTCCTGCCGGAACCTCCTCATTTATCTGCGTCCCGAAGCTCAAAAAAAACTGCTGAGCCTGATTCATTTCTCCCTGCTGGCCAACGGCCTTCTCTTTCTGGGCAGCAGCGAAACCCTCGGCGAGCTGAGTTATGCCTTCGAGACGCTGGAGTCAAAATTCAGAATTTACCGGAAAACCGGCAGCACGGCGCTGAAATTTTCCGATTCCATTCCCAGTTTTACCGATAACCCTGCCTGGCTGGCCGAATCTCCAACCGATCCGCCTCTCCATCGCAGGCCGCGGAGTGCCCCGCCCCTGTTCGAAGCCGTCCAGCAGCACCTGCTCAAACGCTTTGCCCCCGCCACCCTGGTCATCACTCCGGAACACGAGCTGCTCTATACCGTGGGACCGGTGGACCGCTTTGTCCGCTTCACAGGCGGACCTGTCAACCTGAACCTCCTCAAAATGGTCAGCCGGGAACTCGGACTCGCCATCAGCACCGCCGCCAGCCAGGCCCTGCGGGAAAAAAAAGTGGTTGATTACCGGGCCATCCGCGCGGAAGACAATTCGGACGAGCCTGAATCTGTCCGCCTGCAGGCGGAGGCCTTTGACGGTAAAACGCCGCACGGCATGCTCGTGCTCATCACGCTCATGCCCGACACCCTCGACCAGCCGCAGCCGGAGGAGGCCGCCACCTTCAACCAGCAGCATCACCTCATTGAGCGGATTCAAAATTTGGAGGAGGACCTGCTGAACACCCGGGAAAATCTTCAGGCATCGGTTGAACAGCAGGAAACCGCCAATGAGGAACTCCAGGCCGCCAACGAGGAACTTCTCGCCGCCAACGAGGAACTGCAAAGCACCAACGAGGAACTTGAATCCGTCAATGAGGAACTCTACACCGTCAATGCCGAGTATCAGGGCAAAATTCAGGAACTGACCGAACTGAACGACGACATGGCGAATTTTGCCCGCAGCACGGATATCGGCACGATCTTTTTTGATGCCGAATTGAAAATCCGGCGCTTCACCCCGGTGTTCCAGCGGATTACCGGGCTGGAGGAGACCGATAACGGCCGAAGTCTGGCCACCTTTGCCCATCCCGTATTCCGGGCCATTTTGAAAGCGGCCCCGGCTATGCTGCGGGATCAGCGCCGCCTGCACGAGGAAATTCTTCACCTTCATCCGCATGGGACCTTTCTGCTGCGCATGATTCCGTATCAGGTGGGGCATGACTGCGTGGAGGGGGTGGTGGCCTCGCTGGTGGATGTCAGCCGGATCACCGATGCCGAAGCGGAGCTCAAAGGGATTCTGCAGACCGTGAATGTGGGGATCTGCGTGACGGATGAACAGGGCAATTTCGTGCAGATGAATGATGCCTACTGCCGGATCTACGGCTATACCCCGCAGGAACTGACCGGACAACACTTCAGTCTCGTTGTCCCGGAGGATGCCCGGGCGAAGGCCGCTCGCCTGCACGATGAATTTATTGAAACCGGTGTGGAGCTTCCGGCCATCTGGGACGTGGTGGACAAACAGGGCACCATCCACCGCATTGCCGTCCGCGCCAGCCTGCTGAAACGGACCGACGGCAAACGGCGGAAAATCACCGTGGTCACCGATTTTCAGGATGTCGACGCGATGTACCACGCCGCACAGAAAAGGAAGGCTTCTCATGAATAGCCGAACCTCCGAACAGCTTCGCCAAAAGGCGGAAGCACTTTTGCGGAAGCTGGGGAAAACCAGCCAGACCCCGGACATTCCCGTGCAGGATGTACAGGCGCTGATTCATGAACTGAGTGTCCACCAGATCGAGCTGGAAATGCAGGGAGACGAACTCCGTGACACCGCCGAAACCCTGCGGCAATCCAACGAGCGCTACATCGAGCATTTTCTCGCCTCCCCCATCCCCTCGCTGCGCATGGACCCGGAGGGCCGTATTCTGGAAATGAACATAGCGGCCCGCGAAATGCTGAAAATCCCCCCTTCCGAACACCCGGGAGCGGTTCGTTCCATTTATCACAGTGGCAGCCTGATCCCCCGGGCATCTGCACTCCGCGCCCTGCTGCAAAAAAGCCTGCATCACCGGTCGGTCACCCAGGGAGAAATCCGCTTCACCGGGGCGGAAAACGGGGTGCGCATCTTCGAGGTCCGCATTAAACCGCTTGAAAACGTGAGCAAGCCCCCGTCGGCGAGCCAGGTTCTAATGTTTCTGCAGGACCGAACCGAGGAAGTGCGGGCCCGGGAGGCCATGGCAGAACGCTACCGGACGCTCGAGAGGGTCCTGGATTCGAATATCACAGGCTATTGGGAATGGAATATCCCTGCGGACCGCATCTATTACAGTCCGTCCTGGTGCCGGATGCTGGGGTACGGCCCCACCGAACTGGAAGAGAGCCCGGAAACCTACCGCAGGCTCTTGCATCCCGATGATTTGCCGGAGACGGAGCGCCTGCTGAACCTTCACCTTCCTTCCAATGGAACACCCGCCTTTTACAAAGAATCCCGCATCCGCCACAAGAATGGCGAGTGGATCTGGATCATCTGCTCCGGACGGGTCGTGGAACGCGATCCAGCCGGGCAGCCGCTTCGCATGGTGGGATGCCACGTCGACATTACCCGGTCTCACAAGGCCGAAGATGTGGCCAAACAGGCGCTCGACCTTTTGGACCGCAGCAACGGCGCCGCACGGATTGGCCACTGGGAAGTGAAAACGGATACCGAGGAAGTGCAGTGGAGCCGGGTCACCCGGGAACTGCACGAAGTGACCCAGGATCAATCCATTCCTGTAAAAGACGCTCTGAGGTTTTATGTGCCGGAGGACCGTGAATGGGTCCGGGAGAAGGTGGAGCGAGCGATGAAGGAGGGGGAACCTTTCGAATACGAAGCGCGCATCCTCACAGCCAAAGGCAAGGAGCGATGGGTCAAATCCTGGGGAATTCCGGAAATGGAGGCGGGTCGGTGCAAAAGACTGTATGGCCTCTTTCAGGATATCGATGAGCGCATGCAGAGAGAAAAGGCCCTCGCCGCATCCGAGGCTACCCTGAGACTCATCCTTGACAGCACACTGGCGGGGTATTGGGACTGGAATCTGATGGAGGGAACCGAATTCCTTAGTCCAAATTTCAAGAAAATGTTTGGCTATGAAGATCATGAAATGGAGAATCCTCTGGAAGCCTGGCAGAAGATCATCTTTCCCGAGGACCTGCCTGGTGTGCTGGCAAGCTTTGATCGGCATGTCAAAACCCAGGGCCGGGAGCCTTTTTACAATGAAATCCGGTATCGGCACAAAAACGGATCCATGGTCTACGTCATTTGTTCCGGAAAAGTCATTGAATGGGCCGAGAACGGAGATGCAATCCGCATGGTGGGCTGTCATATCGACATCACACAGATGAAGCAGTCTGAGGCGCGCATCACCGAAAGTGAACTGCGCTTCCGCACCCTGTTTCAGGAGAGCCCTGTCAGTTGTATCATTCATGAACCGGAGACCGGTGAAATCCTGGAGGCGAACCGGGCGGCGCTGAACCTCTTCGGACTCGGCTGCAAAGAAGAGCTGAATCGGGAGGAAAACTGGATGGATGAGCCGCCCTACACCCCTGAACAGGCCAGGGAATATATGTTGGCGGCACTGGAGAAAGGGCCGCAAACCTTTCTCTGGAAAAACCGGAAACGTGATACGCAAGCAATCTTCTGGGCCAAGGTGACCATGCAGCGTATCGAGTTGAATGGCAAGGTGCGGATTCTGGGAAGCGGCGTGGACATCACCCAACAGAAAGAGCAGGAATTATATCTGGAGGCCATCCGCCAGCGGGCGGAGGCACAGTTGGAGTTTCCCCGCCTCCTCGAAGAACTCGGGGAAACTAAATTCATGCGCCGGGCGATGGCAGGCATTCTGCGGCTGACCGGAAGCGGCATCGGGTTTCTGCACGTGGTGGACCAAGCGGAAAAGGCCCTCTCCCCCCTGATTTGCGCCGGCTGCCCGCTGAACTGCCCTGTGGATTCAGACCAATGGCAGCCAGTCGAACAGCTCGGTGACTGGGCCCGCTGCATCCGCGTTCGGACGCCGCTGCGCGGGGCGGACAGCTTTGCGGGGCTTCGGGATTGCGGACAGAACACCCCGATGCACAACTATATCAGCGTTCCCCTTCTGGAGGATGATCGGGTGGTGATGGCCGCCGTGCTGGCAAACAAAGACACCGACTATACCGACTTTGATGTCGAAACCGTCCAGACCCTCGCCAATGAAATCTGGTTCCTCATCCAGCGTAAACGGGGCCAGCAGGCATTGCGGTCCAGCGAGGAAAGACTGCGGCGGCTCTCGAATCAGTTGCCGGGCGTGGTTTACGAATTTCAGATGTTTGAGGATGACCGTTCCGCATATCCCTATGTCTCCCCTCATGTGCAGGATCTGCTGGGGTTGAGACCCGAGGATTTGAGACAGGATCCGGACCTCTTCACGCAGAGAGTGCTTCAGGAAGACCTTGCAATCGTCCGGGAAGCAAGTCTGGAATCCCGCCGGACGCTGGAGACCTGGAACTGTGAGTTCCGGTATACGCATCCGCATAAGGGCATCATCTGGCTTTGGGGAACCGCCAACCCCAGTGCCCGGGCGGACGGCTCCGTGCTCTGGCACGGCTACATTATCGACATCACCGAACGTAAACATGCAGAGGCAACCTTAAATAAAACGAATGAGCGTCTGCGGATCATCACCGAAGAATCCCACAAACTTGCCAAAGCCGCTCAGGCCGCCAACGAGGCCAAAAGTGCATTCCTGGCCAACATGAGCCACGAAATTCGCACGCCCATGAACGGAATTCTGGGGATGACCGAATTGCTCAAAGAAACACCACTGAACGAAGAGCAGTCCGACTACGTCAGCGTCGCCCACAGCAGTGCCGAAGCCCTGTTGGAACTGCTCAACGACATTCTGGATCTCTCCAAAATCGAGGCCGGAAAATTCAGCCTCATCCCAGCGCCTTTCTCCCCCGGAACGCTTCTGGAGGAGATTTGCGGTCCTGTCCGGTATCAGTGCCAGCAGAAAGGGCTCACCTTTCACACGGAAATAGCCGAGCCCATGCCGCAGGCCCTCATAGGCGATAAAACCCGTATCCGGCAGATCTTCAACAACCTGCTCAACAATGCAGTGAAATTCACCGATACGGGTTCTGTAACCCTCAGAGCGGGCCTGAAGGCCGCAAAGACAGGACAACAAATGCTGTGGGCGGAAATCGAGGATTCGGGACCGGGAATCGCCGGGGATCAAAAAGAGCGAATTTTTGGGAAATTTCAGCAGCTCGATGAGTCGATGCGCCGGAAACACGGGGGCTCGGGACTTGGACTGTATATTTGCAAACAACTTCTGGAAATGATGGGCGGCCAAATCCATCAGGATAACCTTCCCGGCAGCGGATGCCGATTCTCGTTTACCGTGCCGCTGGCGGTCATCGACGGAACTCCCTTGGCGGAAGTGCACCCCAGGAAAGACACATCCAAGAAAGCCGCATCTTTTTCAGGAAATCTCCAGAATCGCTTTGCGCACCACAACCTCCAGGTGCTGGTCGTGGAGGACAATCCTGTCAACCGCGAGGTGGCGATGGCAATCTTCCGCAAGCTCGGGATCAAAATCCTCGTCGCGGAAAATGGTCTGGCCGCTCTGGAGCACTTGCGCGGGAAGGATTGCGATCTGGTGTTTACCGACTTGCAGATGCCGGAAATGGACGGATTTGACCTGTTCAATCAAATCCGGACCCCGGGGAGCGGGGTGAAAAATCCCGCCGTGCCGGTCATTGCCATGACCGCCCATGCCATGCACGGTGACCCCGAGAGTTGCCGTCTGGCGGGAATGGATGATTTTGTGGCCAAGCCTGTCAGTCCCGCTGTGCTCGCCCGGGTCATCTCCCGCTGGTTTCCTGTCGGCCCGGAGGATAACCACGCCGGCAAGGAGACATCCATCGCCTTTTCCAAGGTCCTGGATTTTCAGGGCCTCTGCGATAGACTTATGGGCGATGAACCACTCGCCCTCTCCCTGCTGGATCACTTCCTGGAGGATCTCCCTGAACAGATATGCCGTTTGGAAAAAGCGCTTCATGCAAAAGATCAGGAAACCGCGCGCCGGATCAACCACACCATTAAAGGCGCCGCTGCCAACATGAACGCTTTGGAAATTCATCAAATCGCCGAGACCCTGCAGAAGACCCTGAGCGATTCCATCGCTCCCGAATCAAACAACGTTCTTCAACGGTATCGCGAAGCGCATGCCCGCATACAAACCCTTTACACCACCATGGACAGGCAGACATGAAAACGATGAACCTTTCCCGAAAAAATCCACAAGACTTGCGAGAATACCCATGAAAATACTTGTCGCCGATGATGACTTTGTGTCCAGGACCATGCTGCAGTCAGTCCTCCGGAAAATGGGGTATGAGGTGGAGGCCTGTGAGGACGGCGCGCAGGCTCTGGAAAGCATGCTCAGGGATGATGCCCCGAAAATGGCGGTTTTGGACTGGATGATGCCGAAACTCGACGGCCCGGATGTCATTCGCCAACTGCGCGCCGAAAAAGAGGACTATCCCTATCTCATTCTACTGACCAACCGGAACGAAACTTCCGATAAAGTGGAGGGTCTGGAATCCGGTGCCGATGACTATCTCGTCAAACCCGTGAATCCCGGCGAACTCAAAGCCCGCGTCCATGTGGGGGAGCGATTTCTGAGTCTCCAGCGAAAACTGGATGAGCAATCCAAAGTGCTGATCAATCTCGAACGGCAGCAAAGGGCCTCCAGTCTGGCCCAAATGGCCGGAGGCGTTGCCCACCACCTGAACAATAAATTGCAGGCGGTCATGGGCTGTCTGGACCTCATGATCATGGAACATCCCTCGCAAGAAAATTCCGATAAACATGACCTCATCATGTTGCAGCGTACCCAGCAGGCGGCAGAAGAAGCGGCGGATATCGGCAAAAAGATGCTGGCATATCTGAGTCAAAACCACGGGGTTTCGGAAATCATCGAACTCCGCCCCCTCTGTCAAAAAGTGATCGATGAACTTCTTTCAAGTTATCCGGTTTTGGAGAACATGGAGGTTATCTGTCGCGACGGTCCGGTTTCAATCCACGCAAACCCCGGCGAACTCCATGAGGTGATCCGGCAAATCCTGACGAACGCCCTGGAGGCCGACCCTCTGCATGCGCCCCGGCTGGTTTTAGAGACATCGGACACCCGCACCTGTCTTGAACAAAAAACCCGGGCCCCTCACATCCTTTCGGGCAACGTCCCGCTTCATCAGGGCGCCTTTGCAAAAATAACCCTCCGGGACAAAGGTCCCGGAATTCCCCGCGAAAAAATTGACCAAATCTTTGATCCGTTCATGAGCACTAAATTCACCGGACGCGGAATGGGACTGCCCGTCTGTGTGGGGATCGTCCGGAAACTTGGAGGCGCCATCCAGGTCTCCTGTCCTTTGGAAGGCGGCACGGAGGTTACCCTCTGTCTTCCCGTCTCCGCTTCGGAATCAAGCGACTGATCTACTCAGGCTCGGCATCCTCAATCCAGAAATCATCCCCGGGGCCTCTCACATTGCGCAGCAGGATTTTCACACTGGCAAAGGGCGTGTCCACCTCCAGCTTGGTGAGAATCCGCCGGGGATCCTCCGACACCCAGACGGACATCTCTCCGCGCCGCACAAAGACACCCTCGAAACTGGCCCGCGGATCAACCCTTATGCTGTCGATCCGCCCGTAATTTTTCAGATTCACCCTCTCGGTCTCCCGGGTGTTCACTTCCAATTCATACAACTTGTCGTTCACAATCACTTCATACTCAAAAGAGGAATCCGGGGGCAGATCCTTATTGCGCATAAAGTACATGAACGAGACCAGATCCCGGGCGGAATCATCCACTTCATAGGTCTTGGTTTCCACCTGCCCGTCTTCCCGGAAGCGCTGGTAAACCGCCAGATTTCTTTCCCAGTCAAAGGTGGTTTTCTCGTTGCGGTAATGCCGGCCCGCCCGCAGCACCGTGGTGAATTCTATCGGGCGGAGGGTCTCCGCATCGATCCAGGTCTCTACATGGTCATCCACCGGATACAGTCGCCGGAGAACGTTGTTCGTGCGGGTCTGAAACTGAATCCCAATATACCAGCGGTTCTCCCTCAGCTCCCAGCGGGTTTCCGCCACCGAGGTTCCCACCCCGATCCATCCCCAGAACAGGCTGTACTCCAGCACTTCACCAATCGGAAAAGGTAAATCAACGTCCGGCTTGGGCGGCACCGCCGGCCCGTCCGCCGTCAGCGGCAAAACCATCCCCCAGAGCAGACAGGCGGTCATGATCGCCTTGAGCCCCCTCATGACGCCACCCTCGCAGTAGGAGTCAATAGCCGCAACAGCAGGATCTCCAACTGCAGAAAGCCCGAAAGACTGCTCTGGAACTGCCGCTGGTAGGCTTCCGCGGTCATTCTCGCCATCTGATCCAACTGCCCCACCGAAAAAGCCATCGAACACTCCGCCAGCTGGGCCATCCGGTACGGAGACGGCTTGCGGTTGCCGTTCACCTCCGAGATCATCGCATTGACCGAGGCATCCTGCACCGCGAATTTACCGCCATAAGACCCACGCCGCTCCAGACGGGCCATCCCCTTGGCCATCAGCGAGCGGTACAGTGCCATTTCCCGGAACTGATTGTGCAGCTGCGCCACCAGCATAATCGGACTCACCTTCTGCGTCTCCATCTGCTTGAGCAAATACATCGCCCGGGAAAGCTGTCGCCGGGCCACCGCGTCTCCAAAGGTATACGCCGCAATCTCGCGCATCGGACTCACCATCAAATCCAGATCCGCCAACGTCAGTTTGCGCCGCTCCCCCAGATACATATCCACTTTTTCCACCTCCTGCACCAGCATCCGCGCATCCCCGCCCAGACGGTCGGCAAAAGCCTCCAGCACCGCCGGGTCCGCCTGAATCCCTTTGGCATCCAGCCGGGTCCGCAACGCGGCCACATCCTCCTTCGCCGCCTCCCAGGGTTTGTCCGCCTTGGAAAATTCAGCAAGACCGCCCAGTGCCCGGAAGCGCTTGAGCACCTTGGAGGTGGCCGCGAGTTTGCCGCCCACGCTGATGACCAGAATCTGCTCCGGCCCCAATCCTTTTTCCAGCACCCCCATCAAACGCTCCACCGCATCCTTCACCTCGGAGGAGGTGTACAGCTTACCGGTCAAAAATTTCACATCCCGCAGCCAGGTCACGTTTTGATCCCCGAACATCGAGAACGACTGAATCTCCGTAAGGGTTCGCTTGACCGCCTCGGCCGCCGCATCCACCGTGTCCACATCCCCGCGCACCGTGGTTAGCACTCCGTCCGCCTCGGCGGTCGGACAAAGGGTCTTCAATACTTCACGCGCATGCTGATCCACCAGAAACTCTTCGTTTCCATGGACCAGATACAGGGGGGAAGGCGGATCGGCAGTTTTTGACATGCCGTCACCCTAAGAGTTTTTCAGCACGATTCAAATCCTATTCCATAAACATATAACCTTTCGCATACGCCCGGTACCCCTCCGTCTCCTGGGTCACCCACGCTTCATCCTTTCCGAGTTCTTTTGCCATCAGCCCGGCAACCGTTTCCGCCGCCTCGGCACTGGCTTTGGCATCCAGCAGCAGTGCCCGCGTCCGGCGCGACAGCACATCCTTAAGATTCCGCGCCATCTCCTGGCGCACATGCCACACCACCTCTGCCTTCTGGTACGGCAGACGGGGGTGCACGGGCTCCGCCCAAACCGAATTTTCTTTCGTCAACTGGCGGATCGCCGCCGCATCCGATCCATACAGACTCAAATTCTTCTCGGAAATCTCTGTCTGTGTCCAGCCATGAATCTGCAAGTGTTTCGTAACACAGTCGCGGTTGTCCACCCCGGCCACCATCTCCGCCTGGTCCACCACGTCCTCGGCCATCTTCCGGTAGGTGGTCCATTTCCCGCCCGTCACCGTAATCAGTCCCGAATGAGAGACCATCAGGGTATGATCCCGGGACAGCGCCGCCGTATTGGAGGCGTCTCCCGATTTCACCAGCGGACGCAGCCCCGCAAAAATACTCAGCACATCCTCCGGGACCGGATCTTTGGTGAGATATTTCGCCGCGTGCTCCATGATGAAATCCCGTTCCTCCTGTAACGCACGCGGCTCCATCGTGTGCCCCTTCAGCGGGGTGTCGGTCGTCCCCACCACCACCTTGTCATGCCAGGGTACTCCAAAAAGCACCCGTCCATCCGCCGTTTTGGGAATCATAATCGCCGCTTTGCCCGGCAAAAACTCCTTGGGCAGCACGATATGAATCCCCTGACTCACCGCGATGATCTCTTTCGCCTCCTTATCATCCTGCATCCGCAGATCATCCACAAACACCCCGGTGGCATTGATCACCGCCCGGCCGCGGATCTCATGAGTCTCTCCACTCTCTTCATCCCGTGCAATCACTCCGCGAACTTCGTCTTTCTCTTTGATCAGCCCCACGCACTTCATGTAATTCACCATGCATGCCCCGCATTCGACGGCCGTCTGCGCCAAATTCACCGCCAAACGGGAATCATCAAATTGACCGTCGTGATAACTCACCCCTCCCGTCAAATGCTCCGTCTCGACCGTGGGGATCGCCTCCACCACCTCTTCTTTGGAAAGGACTTTGGACGGACTCAGCCCCAGCTTGCCGGCCAGACTGTCGTACACCTTCATGCCCACCCCGTAGAACGGACCTTCCCACCATTTGTAGCTGGGAATAATAAAAGCCATATTGTGCACCAGATGCGGCGCATTGCGGTACATCAGCCCCCGCTCCCGCAAGGCCTCCAGCACCAGCGAAATATTCCCCTGCTTCAGATAACGCACCCCGCCATGCACCAGCTTGGTGCTCCGGCTCGAGGTCCCGGCGGCAAAATCCGCCTGCTCCATGAGCAGCACCCGGTGACCGCGGGACGCGGCATCCACCGCCGTCCCCAGCCCCGTCGCCCCGCCTCCCACAATAATCATGTCAAACGGCTCTTCCTGATTCTTAATCTGATCCAATGCAAATTCGCGTTTCATCGTTTTTCCTTGTTTAAAGTTTCATTTATCACTCGTCACCACGCGTCCCGCGTGGCAAGTTCATCACTCGTCATCCCGAACTCATTCATCGTTTCCATCCAGCCAATCCTTGGAGCGTGAAATGGCCTGCTCCCATTTTTTGAGGACCGGCTGCATCTCTTCAAACGCTTTTTGAGGTTTATACCGCTTGCCCTCCTCCCAATTTTGCAGAATTTCATCCCGGTCCTTCCAGTAGCCCACCGCCAGACCGGCCAGATAGGCCGCACCCAGCGCGGTCGTTTCAAAACATTTCGGCTGCACCACCTCCGTCTGCACCAAATCCGCCTGAAACTGCATCATCGGCTTGCTTTTTGATGCCCCGCCGTCCACGCGAAGCTCCTTGAGCGTAATGCCGCTGTCTTTCTCCATCGCCTGCATCAGATCATAGGACTGCAGGGCTATCGACTCCAGGGCCGCCCGGCAGAAATGCGCCCGGTTCGTGCCGCGGGTCATCCCGAAACAGGCCCCCCGCGCCATCGGATCCCAGTGAGGCGCCCCCAGTCCCGCAAAGGCCGGCACCAGATACAGTCCCCCCGCATCCTCCACCGTCTCCGCCAGCCGGTCGCACTCCTGCGCCGATCCGATAATCCGCAGTTCGTCCCGCAGCCACTGGATGATCGCCCCGCCAATAAACACCGAACCCTCCAGCGCATATTCCGTCACCCCGTTCACTTTCCAGGCAATGGTGGTGAGCAGATTGTTTTTCGACGGCACCGCCTCCGTGCCCGTGTGCATCAGCAAAAAACAGCCGGTGCCATAGGTGTTCTTGGCCATGCCCGGCTCAAAGCACGCCTGACCAAACAGCGCCGCGTGCTGATCCCCCGCAATTCCCGCAATCGGCACCCCGCCCGGATACAGATTTTTGGTGATGTGTCCATACACCTCGCTGCTGCTCTTCACCTCCGGCAGCATACACCGCGGAACCCGGAACAACTCCAGCAACTCATCGTCCCAGTTCTCCTCCTTCAGATTGAACAGCAGCGTCCGGCAGGCATTGGTCACATCCGTCACATGAGCCGCCCGTCCCGTGAACTTCCAGATCAGCCAACTGTCCACCGTGCCGCACAGCAGCTCCCCCGCCTCCGCCCGCTCACGGGCCCCTTCCACATTGTCCAGAATCCAGGCAATCTTCGTCCCGCTGAAGTACGGATCAATGATCAGACCCGTCTTCGCCTTGATCATTGCCTCCAGCCCGTCATCTTTCAGCTTTTTGCACAACTTCGCCGTGCGGCGGTCCTGCCAGACAATCGCATTGTACACCGGATCCCCCGTGTTTTTGTCCCACACCACCACCGTTTCCCGCTGATTGGTGATCCCCACCGCCGCGATCCGGGTGCTGTCCAGATTCGCCCGCGACACCGCTTCCGCCGTCACCGTGCTCTGACTCGACCAGATCTCCATCGGATCATGCTCCACCCAGCCCGGTTTCGGGTAGATCTGCGGAAATTCTTTTTGCGCCGTGCTGATCGTCCGTCCAGCCTGATCGAACACAATTGCGCGCGAACTCGTCGTTCCCTGATCAATCGCGAGGATGTATTTATTTTCCATGGGTGTCTCCGGAGTTAGGGGTTAAAGGTAATCATTACAGACCGAGAAAAACAAAAAGGTTCGCTCCGGCAATGCCTCCCAGCAAAGGCGCCGTCACCGGAATCCAGGCGTAAGACCACAGACTGCCGCCCTTCCCGGGAATCGGCAGCAGCGCATGAGCAATCCGCGGCCCCAAGTCCCGGGCCGGATTAATCGCATATCCCGTCGGTCCTCCCAGACTCAACCCCAGCGAAAACACCAGCAGCCCCACCAGAAACGGCCCGAACCACGTCCCAAACCCCAGTTGGAGGCTCTCCTGAAGCGCCATCGGGGAGATGCCCTTGGACACCGCGCCAATCGACAACACCCCGAACACCAGCATCACCGTGGCCACAAATTCCGTGATAAAATTGCCCAGCGGATGATGGATTGCCGGACTCGTCGAAAACACCGCCAGCTTCGCCCCCGCATCCTCGGTGGGTGCCCAGTGCGGCAGAAAGGATAAATAAACCAGAACACCCCCACTGAACCCGCCCGCAACCTGCGCGGCCACATACCCCGGAACCCTCGCCCAGGGAAACTCGCCAATGCTCGCCAACCCCACCGTCACCGCCGGATTGATGTGCGCCCCGCTGATTCGCCCCACCGCATACACCGCCATCGTCACCGCCACGCC
>PXDP01000133.1 GCA_003565035.1 PVC group bacterium
ATGGCCAATGCCGGCCCCAACACCAACGGTTCCCAGTTCTTTATCACCCACGTGGCCTGCCCCTGGCTGGACAACAAACACGCCGTGTTCGGCAAAGTCACCGAAGGCCAGGATGTCGTCGATGCCATCCGCCAGGGCGACAAAATGAAGAAGGTTACCATCACCGAAGCATGAAAAAAACCTTTCCCCTCCGTCCCGCCGGCAAACATCCCGACCGCCATCTCGAAGCCGTAAAATACGAACTCCGGAAATACCTCCGCCGCGAAAACAACCGGGCATTGCCGGAGGGGGCGGACTACTGGGATTTTGACTGCCGCTTCGGGCCTTCGCCCGATCAGGCGGAGGCTCTCAAGCCTGGCGAAATCATCCGTTCTGTCGATAAAGCCGCCAAAGAGGAATGGCCGGAAATGTACGTGGAGATTCTGGTAAAACCGGTTACCCGGCCCAAGAAACCAGACGCTCCCCGGCCGCCGTCCCCGACAGAACCCCGCCCGTCCAGGCCGCCTGAAAATTAAAGCCGCCGGTCACGCCGTCGATATTCAGCACTTCCCCCGCGAAGAATAAATCCGGATGGAGACGGCTGCCGAAGGTTTTCATGTTCACCTGCTTGAGGCAAACCCCTCCGCAGGTGACAAACTCCTCTTTATTGAGGGTTTTGCCCCGCATGGTGCAGGGCGCATCCGTTAGGCTTGCGAGCAGAGCGTCCCGCTGCCCGGCGGTCAGCCGGGCCCAGGTAACCGATTCATCGATGCCAGCCAGATGCACCAGCCGCTCCCAAAGACGGCGGGGCAAGCCGCCAAGCAGACTTTTGACCACGGTGCGTCCGCCCTGCTCACGGCGCAGGGTCTCCATTTGCTGCAAAACCTCCTCACGGGAGAGTGCGCCGAGCCACTGTACGCGAAGTTCCACCGCATCATTCCGCTCCGCCAGTGCCCGCGCCTGCCAGGCCGAGAGTTTCAGGATCGCGGGACCGCTGAGCCCCTTGTGGGTAATCAGCATCGGCCCGGACTCGGCGGCGTTCAGTTCCGGAATGCGGACCGCAACCGGATCCACCGCAATCCCCGCCAGCCCGTCCAGCATGGGACTCCGCACATGAAAACTGAACAGCGACGGCACCGGCGGAATCACCGTGTGTCCCAGCGATTCCGCCACCGCCAGGCCGCCGCTTCCCCGGTTTCCGCCCGTGGCCAGAATTAAAACCCGGCACTCCATGCAGGATCCGTCTGTCAGCTCCAGCCGGAATCCGCCGCCTTCACGCGGTTCCGCCGTGGCGAGCCCCTGCAGCGGATTCAGGCGCACATCCAGCGCGTCGGCCTCGCTCAGCAGGGTGTTGACGATATCGGAGGACGAATCGCTGACCGGAAACATGCGGCCGTCGGCCTCGGTTTTAAGGCCAACCCCGCGGGACGTGAACCATTCCACCGTATCGCGCGGCTGAAAGCGGTGAAAGGGACCGCGCAATTCGCGTCCGCCGCGCGGATAAAACTGAACCAGCCGGGCCGGATCAAAGCAGGCATGGGTCACATTGCAGCGCCCGCCCCCGGAGATCGCGACCTTGGCCAGAAATTCGCGGGATTTTTCCAGAATCACCACCCGGGCATCCGGCGCGGCGCTTTTCGCATGCAGGGCGGAAAAAAAGCCGGCGGCACCGCCGCCGGCCACCGCCACATCAACCTGGGCGACGGTTCTCACACTTATTTTTTCTTGTGCGAGGCGGCTTTTTTCTCTTCCAGTTTGGCCAGGATTTTGGCAACCAGCTCGTCCTGCATTTCCTGGTTTTCCTGGAGTACGCCAATGGCCGCATCCCGGCCCTGCCCAAGTTGTTTTCCGTCCATCGACAGCCAGGATCCGCGTTTTTCAATCAGGTTGTGATCAATGGCGGCATCCAGAATGGACCCTTCCCAACTGATTCCTTGGGCGTACATGATATCGAATTCCGCTTCGGTGAAGGGCGGCGCAACTTTGTTTTTCACCACTTTCACTTTGGCCCGGCTGCCCACGGCCGCGCCGGAGGAATCCTTGATGGTGGAGATGCGGCGGATATCCATGCGGACGGAGGCGTAAAATTTCAGGGCGCGGCCGCCGGGGGTGGTTTCCGGACTGCCGAACATTACCCCGACTTTTTCACGAATCTGGTTGGTGAAAATCACGCAGGTTTTGGATTTATTGATGTGCGCGGTGAGTTTGCGCAGGGCCTGGGACATCAGACGGGCCTGCAGACCGACATGGCTCTGTCCCATTTCGCCTTCCAGTTCCGCTTTGGGGGCCAGGGCCGCCACGGAGTCGAGCACCACCACATCCAGCTCGCCGGATTTTACCAGCGCTTCGCAAATGTTGAGGGCCTCTTCACCGGAATCAGGCTGGGAGACCAGCAGACTTTCCAAATCAACGCCGATGCGCCCGGCATAGCCCGGATCCAGCGCATGTTCGGTATCGATAAACGCACAGGTGCCGCCCTCTTTCTGGGCATTGGCGACAATGTGCAGCATCAGCGTGGTTTTACCGGAGGATTCGGGGCCGTAAATTTCCACCACGCGGCCGCGGGGAACACCGCCGACTCCGAGCGCATTGTTCAGGGTGAACGCGCCGGTGGAAATGCTGGGGACCTTGCGGTTCAACTGCTCCTCTTCGCCGAGCTTCATGATCGCACCTTCGCCGAACTGTTTGGTGATCTGCGCAATCACGCTGTCGAGGTTGCCTTTGGAATCCTGTTTTTTCTCTTTACTGGCCATGTTTCAATCTCCGGGGGGATGAATAAAAGGGGGGATGAATAAGAATGTATACTCCTTAAAACGAATATCGTACCATGCAAGCGTAATTCGCTCTGCAGGGAAAAAACTGCAAAAAAAATCCTTCCGTCCACGGCGTGAACGGAAGGAAAGGCTCAGCGGGAAGCTGATCAGCCTTTGCAGGTGCAGCTGTCGCCGCAGGCGGTGGCCGCCGCAGCTTCCTGGACACTGCATTCGGCTTTCTCTTTGCCGCCGCATTTGGTGCCGCAGTCGGATTTGGCTTCACCTTCGGCTTTGACGGAGCAGGCGCCGGAAACCGGGCAGGCGGCGGCAACGGCAAGTTTGACCGGCTTGTCAGCCGATTTTGCGACCTCGGCTTTGGCCGGAGCTTCAAGCTTGGCGGGAGCTTCGGCTTTGGCCACCACGGTCACTGCGGCTGTGGTCACGGCTTCCTGATCGGCAGGTTTCGCGGCGGACGCCGGGCAACAGCCCCCGGCGGCATACGAGACACCGGCGAACGAAAGAACAGCAAGCATAAGAGGGAAACGATTCATATTTTTCTCCAAAAGATAGGGTTTAGCTTTTCACGCGGGATTGCGTCAGACTATGGGTAGGCTACCTTTTGGATTTCTTACGTCAATGGCAAAATTTATTCCGCAGCACCATCCGGGATGAAGCGCAAAACGCCGCCATTGATACAATATCGCCTGCGGGATGGCGGAGGGCCGTCATTGAAGACATGTCCGAGGTGTATGCCGGAACTGGCACTGCGGACTTCGGTCCGCCGCATGCCGTGGCTGAGATCCTCATGATAGGTGACCGCTCCGGGAAGTGGCTCGACAAAACTGGGCCAACCCGTGCCGCTGTCGAACTTGGTGTCGCTGCGGAAAAGAACCGCCCCTGTGATGGGATCCACAAAACGGCCATCGCGCTTTTCGTTGAGATGCGGGCCGGTGAAGGGGCGCTCGGTGCCGGATTCAAAAGCGATGCGCCGCTGTTCCGGGCTGAGGAGCCGCTGTCCGAGCCAGCCCCAGAAACGCGGGGCGTCTCCGTCGTATCCGGTGAAACGTGCCGTCTCCCGTCCCCTTTCAAACAGCACGATTGTCGGGGCGGCGAACACCGGCTGCTCCAGTGTCCAGCCCTCCGGCGGCTGCGGCGTGGAGGAACGGACCACGGACACAGAGGACTGCCAATCCGCCAGGATCTGCTCTTTGAACATCAGGCAAAACCCGCATCCGGGGGCCTCGAACACCACCAACTGGCGTTCCGCATTCAGTGCCGCGCCGTCCAGCACCTCCATTGCGGGACTCTCAGCGGGAATCTCCGAGGGGATAGGGGTAACCGCATCCGGCACCGACACCGCCTGAACAGACGGCTCACGGGCGCAGGCGCTGAACAGACCAGACAGCAACAGAGTCAAATATAACTTCATTCTCAACTCTACAACACCCTCAGGATTGTTCAACCCTCGCTATGTTTTCCGCGCGAGGATATTCCCTGAGCCTGCGTTAGGGGTGCATACGGTGTGCCGCTTGATGAATGCTGCGATACGCACTCGCGGTTCGGCCGGCGTGCTGATGAAAACGGCGGGAAAAATACAGGGGATCTTCAAACCCCAGGCGGGAGGCGATTTCGCCGATGGAGAGATCGGACTCCACCAGCAAACGGCGCGCCTCCTGAAGGCGCCGCTCCGCGAGATAGCGGCCGGGCGACTGACCAAACAATCGCTTCCAGTCACGGCGGAAGGTGGAATAACTGCATCCGCTTTGACGGGCGAGCTGCTGAAAATCACAGGGCTGCTCCGGATGCAGATCGATTTGTTGACGAAGGGTGTAAAGCCGGGCGTGCACCGGAGGAAGATTGCGCGGTGGAGCACGGTGCTGACTCTCCAGCACCAACAGTTCGCACAACCGGTCGATCACGTCGGCCATACCGTCGCTTTCCCGCTGTTCCAGAGCATGGAGAAGGGAAGCCGCCCGCGTTTCAAGTGCAACGGAATTGGAGACGCTCCAGGTTTTGTATTCAGGATCGTATAAATGGAGATCCCGCCAGGCCGTCAGAGAACTTTCAGGAAAAATCAAAAAAAGTTCCCGCCAGGTCTCCCCCTCCCCGGGTCCATAGGTGTACTCATGCCCCGGCGTCTGGGTAAGCACCCGGGGCGCCCGGACATTGATCCGGGATCCTCCGTCCACCTGATAGCTGCCCGATCCCTGCAGCAGAAACGAAAAATTCACCGACGCAAAGCGGTGGTTGCGGATAAATCCTGCGCTGGTTTTCTGTACAACCCCCACGTTCTGCACCGGAAACGCAGTGGGATGCCGTCGGGGCAGATGGCCAAGATGACATAGCAAATTATCCATATTTTAGATCAATCCATCCATTTTAATAGGGTTTAGCCTCTGCTATAGTGTCAAAAGTTCTAAATCGAGTACATTTGCTCACATTACCCTGAATCCGTGAGATATTTGCAAAGAAGGCGTGTAAGATCATGGAGCGAAAGGGATTGCCGGGAACCGAGGCATACCCTTGTGGTCTGTTGAGTGTTCCCGGCAATTCCTTGCAGCCCATGAGATTGCGCGGATTCAAAGCAAAGATCTCACGGAGTCAGGATTACACAAGGAAACCAATGAAAAAAGCACTGATTGTTTATGGCGGCTGGGATGGACATGAACCCGACAAAGTATCCGCGTTATTTGCGGAGATCCTGGAGAAAGAAGGGTTTTCCGTGACCCGTTCCGACGATCTGGAGGCCTTTGCCGATCTTGATGTCCTCCGGAATCTTGATCTGATTGTGCCCATTTGGACCATGGGCGAGATTAAAAACGAATGGGCGGACAACGTGATCAACGCCGTCGCGGACGGCACCGGACTGGCGGGATGTCACGGCGGCATGTGCGATGCCTTCCGCAATAACGTCACCTGGCAGTTCATGACCGGAGCCAACTGGGTCTCGCATCCCGGCGGCGCCGACGTGGAATACCGCGTGAACATTCGCAACAGCAGCAGTCCGCTGGTTGAAGGCATTCCCGACTTCACCGTGAAAAGCGAACAATATTATCTGCATGTGGACCCGGCGATCGAAGTCCTGGCCACCACCCGTTTTCCTATGGCTACATGGTTCCACAGCAGCAACCGCGAAGTGGATATGCCACAGGCCTGGACCAAGCGCTGGGGCGTGGGGCGCGTCTATTACAATGCGCTGGGACATCATGCCGATATCTTCGACATCCCGGAAGCGCACGAAATGATGCGCCGGGGCCTCCTCTGGGCCGCCGAGGGCAAAGCCGCCGCCCTCCGCGACGGTCTCAATGGCGATGCCTACCGCAGCGACAAGAAAATGGTGTAAACAGCGAAAATACGGGAGCGGGGGCAAATCGCCCGTCCCATCACCCCAAACATGTATTGGATGTTATGCTGGAAATCCTTGGACATCAGGCCTGATCACCCGCTTCCATGGGACACCTCCCCATCGAAACCCTCCCTTTGTCCGCCTTATCCTGAACCCGGCGGGTCCCAATAGCGGGTTATCTCACCCCGGTAGTTTTTGAGCACCAAATAATCCCCGTCGCGCTCCTGAACATAACCCGGGCCCACCGGCACTTTGCCGCCCCCGCCGGCGGTATCCACCATGTACGTCGGCACCGCGTAGCCGGTTGTGTGACCATGCAGCGACCGGAGGATCTCCTGGCCCACCGCCACGGATGTCCGGAAATGCGCGCTGCCCTGAATCGGATCGCACTGATGCAGATAGTACGGCTTGCACCGCACCCGCAGCAAACCCAGATTCAGCCGTTTCATCACCTCCGGATCATCATTCACCCCTTTGAGCAGCACCGTCTGACCGCCCATGGGAATCCCGGCATCCGCCAGCCGGTTGCAGGCCGCCTGCACCTCGGGAGTGAGTTCATCCGGGTGGGTGAAATGAATGCTGAAAAAGAGGGGATGCGCCTTTTTCAGAATCGTCAGCAAACTGTCGGTAATCCGGCAGGGGAGCACAGCGGGAACTTTGGTACCAATGCGGAGAAACTCGACGTGCGGAATCTCCCGCAGGCGGGTGAGAATCCAGTCCAGACGCTCGTCCGCCAGAATCAGCGGATCGCCGCCGCTCAGCAGCACATCCCGGATCTCCGTATGCTCGCGGATATAGTCCAGCGCCCGCTCCCACATGCGTTTTTCAGGCAGAAACTCACCGCCGCCCACCATGCGGGCCCGGGTACAATACCGACAGTAGGTCGCGCAAAAATCCGTCACCAAAAACAGCACTTTGTCCGGATAGGTGTGCACCAGACCCGGCAGCGGACTGTGCGCATCCTCCCCCAGCGGATCCTCGCATTCATCCCCGTTCACCTCAAATTCCGCCATCGTCGGAATCTTGGTGCGGCGGATCGCCTGATCCGGGTCCTCCGGGTCAATCAGCGAGGCATAATAGGGGGTAATCCCCAGAGGGAGCATCCCCGAACGCCGCCGGATCGCCTCCCGCTCTGAATCCGTCAGGCGGAACAGGCGCTCGGCACCTTCCAGATCCCGAATCCGGTTCCGCAACTGCCAGCGCCAGTCCCCCCACTGGGCATCGGTCGCCTCGGGGTAATGCGTGTTGCGAAAAGAATATAATTCGAAAAAGCCGGTCAAAATTCTGTCAGCTCAACATTGGCGATATTGTCTCTGGCATTGGCATTATTTGTGCCACCACTCATCTGGCCACTCCGCCCTCTTGAAAAGACAACCGCACGTGTACGATGCTGATTATTACCACTAAAGAATTGGACCATACCATTTAGATCCCGATCCAACTTTATCCAGTATTGATTACCCCATGGATCTAAAAGCTCTCCATCACTTCTCGCGGTCTGCATACTAAGGTACACTTTTCTTCTTGGATTTAAATTATTCCATCCTGGTCCAATATTTTGTTCCGCAATCAATACCTGAATGATTCGTTTAGACTCGTCATCATTTAAACGGGCGTCAGATTGTTCTCTTCCAAAATCACCATTCCCAGGGCCTGGCTCCCATCCTTGATCGTCAAATGGGACGGGCAAATACCCATAATCATTGTAAAACATGGTGATGGCTGCGGCAATGCTCCGCACATCCGCCGCCGCCTGATTGCGCTTGGCGGTTTCCAAGGCGCGGTTGATAGCCGGGAACAGCAGGCCGGCAAGAATTGCGATGATCGCAATCACCACCAGCATTTCGATGAGGGTGAACCCGGAACGTTTTTGGGAAGTATTGGCTTTCATGGGAATATCCTCAATTTATTTAATTTCGCATGGTGATGTTGTCTTCAGGAACACTGGGTCCAGCGGGACCCGTGCTGAATAATGTAAAAAACAGATCATTTTGATTTGTGAACTGATATGGCCTGCCCCATGGATCAATCGGCTGGTTGCTGTTATTCAAGTCCGTCAAATCCCATTCGACCCCCACATATCTTATTGTTGTATACCAGCTGACCAGTGCCTGCAAGCCTTCGGCGGTTGTTGGATACCGTCCAATATTTGGATCGGCCCGCATATTCTCCAGTTCCAGTGCCAACTGCCCGATTTCCGCTTTAGCTTTGGCTTCAGCGGCCCCCCGCTGGGCCGCGCCGGAAATGCCCACGACGATTCCCATGAGGATCATAATGATGGCGATCACCACCATCAGTTCCATCAGGGTCATCCCCTGCTTGTTTTTCTTTGTGCTTCGGGTATCCAAACGCATTGTAATGTCTCCTGCATCCATTCCTGACCTCTCCATCTGTAAATCCTACACGAAGATCTTGCTTTCGTATACTCAATAGCGAATTTTATCGTAATGCCAGCAGAAAATCATTCGGAAATGCTCAGCGGTCTCGTGGACCGCGTCACCTTCCACAACGAGGACAACGGTTTCTCGGTGCTGAAAGTGAATGTTAAAGGGCAAAAAGAACCCGTACCCCTCGTGGGCCGCGTGGCGCAAATCACCGCCGGCGAACATGTTGTCGCCGAGGGAAGCTGGCACATCGACCGCACCCACGGCCGTCAGTTCAAAGCGGAGATGATCCGCGCCACCCCCCCGGACAGCCCGGAGGG
>PXDP01000452.1 GCA_003565035.1 PVC group bacterium
AATCCAGTCGTACTCCGGATTGCGGATAAATTCCCCGAAGCGGGTGTCCCTCAATTGGTTGCCTTCCTCATCCCGCCAGGGGTAGCGGCGGAATCGGATTTGCCAGCGGAAGGTGACGCAGGTGAGGTTCATGAAGTCGTGATAGAGGTTCATGCTGGAAATGTTACGGAGGTCGTTCCATTCGCTAATATCCTCGGCATACGGTCCCCAACCCACGCCCTGGGCGAGCATGTAGATCAGGAAGGTGAAGCCTCTCGAGGTGCGGGTCATCTCGAAGCTTAATCCGATTTCGCCTTCAAATTCCTGTTGGGTCCAGAGTACAGCGTGGTAGGAGTCGTATAACTCCCGCATTTCGGGGGATTCGTTCCTTCGCGGCGCCAGGTCCGGTTCCGTGCCGGCCTGGAAATGCAGCCCGTTTTCGTCATGGGTCAGCGTGGCTTTCTCGCCGTCCAAAAACCAATTTTCCCGCCAGTCGCCGGTCATGGAGTCTTCGAAGAGAATATTTTCGGACGAAGCGGAGTTGGAGGTCCCGTACGCGGGGGTTTGGCAGGCAGACGTGAAAAGGGTCATGATGGCGATGAAGGCTCCGAACAAAAGAGCGGAAGAGGTGGGTTTTGTTTTCATAAGGTTGACTCCGTAAGACTATTTTTGGGACGAGTATATCTTTACTTTGCCTTGCCACCTTTAGCCTGTCAAGAGATCAACATAATAAAATACAAAAAACTACTGTAAATTACATATTCTGTTCGTGTAATACATTCCGGTATCCGGAGGAGACTTTTTAGGTTTGAAGTGATGTATGTAATTTCTATGTAAATATTATTGCGCATCAAGTGATTATGAGTAATATGCGATATTATGACAAAAAATTCAGCTACCATCGCCGATGTTGCCCGCCACGCGGGTGTATCTACTGCAACGGTCTCCCGTTTGATTAATGGGATCGGGCCGGTCAGCAAACACACGGAAGAGCAGGTTCGCAACGCGATCCGTGACTTGTCCTATACACCCAAACGGAAACGTAAAAGCCCGTCCTCAGGTTCGGAGTCGGGGTCTCCGCCGCGCTCTATCGCTTTTTTGCGCATCGGCGATTTCAACAGTACGGACCGGTCCCCGGTCACCGAGCATTTGGTGGAGTCTCTGCACCGGAATGCCGATGTCCTGGGATGTAATCTCACCGTGCATCATGTGCCCGGTCTGGAAGGAACCGACGTTCGCCAGATTGTGGGCGATGCCGAAGGCGTGTTGCTCCGGACGTCCAATATTCACGAAGTGACCCGGGAATCGGCGGCCTGGTTGAACCGTGTGCCGACGGTGCAGGTGCTGGGTGTAAGCCGCTGCAGACGTCTGTGGTTAGACCATGTAACCCCGGATAACGCGCAGGCGGGGACCCTGGCGGCGGAATATTTGATCGAGCAAGGGTGTGAACGGCTGGTCTTCGCTGCGCCGACTTTAATTTGCGGCGTGGGGCTGGAGCGGTGCGTCTCGTTTGTGCAAACCGCCTGCGAAGCGGGGAAAGATGTGCGGGTTCTTCTTCAATCCGGACAGAGCGCTGCGGATGACGGTCATTATGCTTTTGAACGGGACTTGGCGGGCTTTGACGTGACATGCAAGGTGTTGAAGAATCGGGTGGAGTTTACCCGCGAGATCGCGTCCATCAATCCGGACCCCTTTGGACTGTTTATTCCCACCGATCTGGAACTGGCCATGGTCATCCCACAGTTGCAAATGCTGGGGGTTGATTTTCAGAATGGGTCGCACGCCATTGGCTGCGATCACGAAACCCGCTGTTTTTCGGGGTTGGACTCCATGCCGGCGACCATGGATCTGCATTTGGAAAACATCGCGGCCCGGGCGATACGCCGCCTGATTTACCGGATCCAGCATCCCAACGAACCGCTGGTGCGCATCGCCGTGTCGCCCAATGTCGTTCCTCCGGACCAAGTGCTGGCCTCCGATCCGGAGGCCACGCTGGCCCACACTTATTCCGACATGGTGGGACTGGATTAAGCGTAGGAAGCGTGGAAAGAAGATTGGGCCGTTTTGTTATGCGCTATACACCTCGAAAGGTTTAAGGGTGACGGTCTCTCCCGGAAGCTTCACCGTCTTCGGCTCCGCAGTGTAATTGATGATAAAGAGATGTTCTTTGCCATCTTTTTCCCGCAGGGTGGCGTGTACGCCCTGCGGCAGGTCGGTGTCTGCGGGGCGGAAAAGCGTCAGTTCCCGGGTCAGCATCAACGCGAAATCGCGGTAAAACGCGTCATCAAAGTTCCCGGCTAACACAAAGAGTTCACCTTGGCCAAAGATTTGGCGACAGGCGACGGGGGTGCCGGCCCAGTGACCCTCGCTCGGTACCGCCACAGGGGTTGCGCCCTCCAGCTTGAGAAGACCGAAGGCCCGATCCACGCGGTAGGCGTCTCCCGGGAGGCTGAGGCTCTCGACGGCGAGGGTTTCGCCATCGAACAGCGAGTCCCATTCCGTCACCTTGACCCCCGCCGCCTTGTGCAGACCGTGCCCGGGCCAGCCGCCGAGCAGACAGCGGTTGTGTTCGTCGACGATGCCGGACAAATGGCTGAGCACCAGCCGGGCACCGGCGTCCACCGCTTCCATGAGGGCTTCCGCCTGACCGGGTTTTAGCATATACTGGGCCGGAGCCAGGATCACGCGGCGGCCTGCGAGCTGTGCGCGGAAGTCTTCGGCGTCGGGCCAGATCACATCAGTGGGGACCCCGGCCTGCCACCAGCCCCGATGGTGATCGGTGAGCAGATCGTGATAGGTGTCGCGCGGATTCTTGGGTGTGGCGGGGGGCTGTCGGAGCCCGGCACTGGAGTTCAGCGCCCACTGGCTTTCCCAGTCGTGGAGGATGGCCACCTCGGCCCGGGGACAGGGGGATCCGGCCACGGCGGCCTGCCGCCCGAGCCAGTCTCCGGCGGCGGCAACCTCCCGGAAAACGCGGTGATCGGTGCGGCTGTCGTGGTCCAGAATCGCGCCGTGGTATTTTTCCGCGCCGCCACGTCCTTTGCGGAACTGGAAGTAGAGTACCCCGTCCGCGCCATGGGCCACCGCCTGTGCGCATTCCATGAGATGAACGCCATTGGGTTTCAGTTTGTTGATGAGTTTCCAGTTCACGGCGGAAGGGCAGGACTCCATGAGGATCCAGGGGTTTCCCCGGGCCATGCCGCGCATGAGATCGTGCACCAGCGAGGTGTGCGCCGCTTTTTTCCACATGTCCGCTTCCCCGAAATAGTTCGGATAGGAATCGTTGGAGATCACATCGATGTGCCGCGACCAGCGCCAGTAGTCCCACGGGGGGCGGAAACACATGAAATTGGTGGACACCGGAATCTCCGGTGCGAACTGCTTCAGGGGGGCGATTTCGTTGTCCAGGTGCTCCATGTGCAGTATATTCACGAAGCGCTTCCAGTCCACCTGCATGCCGTCGATGCTTGTGTCGCGCGGATCGATTTGCGACCAGTCGGTGAAACTGTGGTTCCAAAACCGGGCCCACCAGGCACTGTTGAGCGCGTCCAGCGTTTGGTACCGCTCCTTCAGCCAGTTCCGAAAGCGCTCCAGGCAGTTCCCGCAGAAGCACTCTCCCTGGAGTTCATTGCTCACATGCCAAAGTTTCAGGGCGGGGTGACCGGCGTAGCGGCGGGCCAGGCGTTCATTGAGCGCGGCGACTTTTTCGCGGTACAGGGTGGAGGAGGGGCAGTGGTTATGACGGTGGCCGGATCGTTCCCGCTGTCCTTCGCGGTTCACCCGGCGGATTTCCGGGTATTTCTCTGACATCCACATCGGCTTGCTGCCGCTGGGGGTGGACAGAAATACGGAGAGACCTTCTGTGGTCAGCCGTTCCAGAAGACCGTCAAGCCACTCGAAGGTGTACCGACCCTCCTCCGGCTCGTAAAGCGTCCAGGCGAAAATGCCAACGGTTACGGTTGTGACCCCGGCACGTTTCATGGCCGCGATATCCTCGTTAAGGATATCCGGGCTGAGGTGCCATTGATCGGGGTTGTAATCGGCCCCGTGAAGGATGCGGTCAGAGTGCAGCGGGTTAGACATATCTTCTTGCGGCGGAGTCGTGGAGCCATTCGCGGGCCACCCAGAGGGCATCCGCCTCGCTGATGTGGTTCCCCGCGACCTGCTCGTGCAAAAAGTCCGCCAAAAGGTTTTTCACCAGCATAGTTTTGGCATAACACCATTCAATGCAGCGGCCGTCACTGGCCAAAAAGGTGCATTTTTCCGCCGGAACCGCCTCGAGACGCGCCTGCATGACCACGCGGTAGGTGCTGGGGCGGAAGTTGTACCACCACAGGCCGCCGGCATACACGTTGGGGAGCAAGCGGGCCGCCTGCGCCACATCCATGTTCAGACGGGGTGCCCCTGCAATCAGTTCGAAATCGCAGTCATAGCGTTTAAACAGCGAATACAGATTCGGAACCGTGTGGGGCGATCCCGTGCCCAGCATCCCGCCCCCGCCCGGCAAGTGATTGATGCCCAGAAACAGCTGTGCGAACATGCCTTGCTGCTCGCTCAGCGCCTCGAAAATCGCGTGGGCGAGGAAGGCGTGCGCATCCAGTTCAGTCACCGTTGTTTTCGACAGGGTATGTCCTTCAAGGATCCAATGCAGAATTTCTGCCTGCGAACCGCGTTCAAATGCGTAGGCGTGCACCCGCATGCCGCGGTATCCGCGGCTGGCAATCCCGGCGATATCCGCTTTCACCGCCGCACAGGCCTCTTCGCCAACTGCGCAGGGATCGTCGGCTTCGGTCAGCGCCTTGATCCATTTGCCATATCCACCCCAAAGGGGCAGGGAGGCACCCACCCCCGGCATGTTGGGGAAATCCACATCCCGTTCGATATTCGTGACAATGCGTTTAATCTGCAGTTTGTCCGCGACTTTCACCGGCCAGTTGGGGTCTTCGGCGGAGGCTTTCACGGCCTCGTTGGCCCGCTGCAGGCTGGCCACATCAGACAATTCCAGATTGTAAAGGGTGCGGAACGTGTCCTGAACCACATGCGCCCAGGTGGTGTTGCGGGCCCGGGCAAAACAGTCCGCGAAGACCGCCATACGTTGCGTTTCCTCGAGGTCCGGGGCATTCGCTGGGTAACCAACGGATTGCAATTCCTGTCGGAACCAGAAGTACTCGACAATATCCCAAAGGTTCTGTGCCGCCACGGGCACCTTGGGTTTGTTCATGTGCGTGTGGGTATCGAACACCGGCAGGGTTCGTATCTCGTTTCTCCAATCATTACGTGTTTTCATGTTACTGTAAATAACATGACTTAACAACGTGTACAATAAATAACTTTCACAAAATAATAGAAATAAATTTCATGATTTTTTTCTTGTGAACCTTCCCTTTCTCAGCTAAGCGAAATAAATTCCTGATTCGATATGAAAAAAACATTTACAGCATTCACCTTAGGTCTCCTTGGATCCATTTTCATTTGGATTGCAGCTCCTCTCAACCGTTTCCTGTTAAACAACGGGCTGGTGTCAGATTCTTACTTTCCTGAAATCGCCGTGCTGGTGATGCTGGTGTATATTTTGGCGCTGAATCCGCTTCTTAAGGTCATTTCCAAAGGCCATTTGTTTGTCGATCGGCGTCAGTTTGCCCTGATTTTCGCCATGCTGCTGCTGGCCTGCACGATTCCCACGCAGGGATTGCTGCGCATGTTTCCCTACAGTCTGGCGAGAACGACCCAGGAATCAGCCCGCAACCTTCAATTGGCTGAGATCCATCAGGAGATGGCACTCCCGCCTTCCTTGTTTCCGGACCGAATCGCCCACGGGGAGGACACCCCGAACTCCACCTATTTCCTGGAAAGGCTTCCCGAGGGGCAATCGATTCCCTGGAAGGCTTGGATTCCGCCTCTCTTGAGCTGGGGCGCTTTGCTGGTAGCCGTCTGGATGCTGATGATTGGCCTGGGCATGATTGTCTATCCGCAATGGCGCGATAACGAGCGTCTGCCGTTTCCGATTCTGGCCCTGGAGCAAAGTCTGTTCGGGGATGTCACCCGGGAAAAGCGTATCCCTGCGATCTTCAAAGACAAACTGTTCTGGATCGGTGCCGCAGTCGTCATGATCCTCTACAGTTTTCGGGGCCTCAATGCCCTGACTGCAGGCGGGTGGCCCTCGTTCCCGCTCGGCTGGGATTTGGGCTCGGCTCTCTCGGAAGCGCCCTGGGCCAACCTGCCCGACCCCATCAAAAGAACGAACAAGCTTTTCTTCATGCTGATCGGAATGGTGTACTTCATGCCGAACCGCATCAGTTTCTCTATTTGGTTCACGGTGCTTGCCTATGGGCTGTTCCAGATGCTCGGCAACACCTACGCGCCCCCCTTTAATACGGGAATGATCGAGGAACACAGCAACGGAGCGACCCTGGTTTTCGGGCTCATGGTCCTCTATACGGGACGGCATTACTGGGCCAAAGTGGGGCGCAGCATGGTGCGGCCCGTCACGAACGAAGAAGACAGCCGGAATCGGCGGGCCGGCTGGTTGTTTACTCTCGGCTGGGCGGGGATGATGGTCTGGCTGATGTGGGTGGGGATCTCACCGATTTGGGCCTTTGCACTGGTCTTTCTCGGTTTTCTTACGTGTTTGGTGATCAGTCGGATCGTGGCCGAAACCGGTTTGCCCTTTGTGCGGGTCGCGGCTCTTTCCCCGCGTTGGCTGGTCGGGCTCTTTCCGGCCGGATGGATCACGGCCCCCCTGATTTACATCGCAGGCTTTCTTCACATCATTTTCATCACTGCATCACGGATCAGTCCGGCGGCCTTGATGCCTCACGCCATGGGGATGGACGCCGAGGCCACCCCCGCTCAGCAGCGTCGTTTGCCGACCCTGCTGTTGCCCCTGATGGTTCTCGGATTGGTGGTCGCGGGAGCGGTGCACCTGCGGTTCAGCTATCACAATTACGCTTCCATGGACGGAGAGTTCATCACCGCGAACCACATGGGGGCGAGGCAGATGAACTGGGCGCAAAACTTTCTACTCACCTGGAGCCGGGGGGGGCATAATGCGATCAGCGCCAGCAATGCGGGGCATGTTGCCTTTGGCGGTGCCATGGCGTTGGGTTTGGCGGTGGCCTGCCTGACCTCTCCCGCCTGGCCTCTGCATCCAATTGGTCTGCTGATGGTTGGCAGTTTCTATGCGAATGTTGGCTGGACGAGTATTTTCATTGGATGGGCTTTGAAAATGGCCATCCTCCGCTATGGAGGGGCCGGCACCTATAAAAAGCTTCGAAATCTTTTTATCGGGCTCATCCTCGGGGAACTTTTTGCCGCCATGATCTGGATCATCATCCCGGTGTTCCTGATTTTGACCGGAGCCGACCCATCTCAAGTCGGAAGAACCATGATTTTGCCCAATTGACCCTCCACCTTATTATGCGTACTCTCACTTTTTTCCATACATGTTTTTTCCTGGCAATTCTGTGCCTGCCCAGCTTCGGACAAACGACTCGTGACGGGTTTTACGAGGCCGTGCGCAGGGATACGGAATCCCTTGGCGCAGTGTCCACCCGTATGACCGGCACGCCCGAAAACGCTCGGGCCTCCCGTTGGCTGGAGCAGGAGCTGCGGGACATCGGGAATGTTCAGGTTTGGACGCACGAATTTCCCGTGTGGGTGCCCCGGGTGGAGCGCGCAGCCCTCACCGTTGACGCGGGATCGATGGCCGGCACCCACGAGGTCTTCCCGTTATGGCCTGATTTGGTGAGGCTCAACACCACCGGCCCTGATGGAATTCAGGGGCAGGTGATCTACGTGGGGGATGGGTCCATGGCGAACCTCCCCGCCCGGCGTCTCCGCGGAAATATTGCCGCCATGGAGATGTCCGCCTACAGAAATTGGAAACAGCCCTTCGCCATGAATGCGGCGGCCGTCCTCCTGCTGGGATCTCCCGACGACAAACAGGCGGCCCCTGCGGCTCAGGCCCTTTACCGTCCGAGGTTTTACATTCCCGACGGAGAACTGGCCGATGCCATTCGCGCGCAGGGTCTTACAGACGCCACGATCCACAGCGACATGTCCTGGGAGCGGGTCACGGCCCGGAATCTGTATGCGCTGGTCCCCTCCGCGGACAGCGGAAACGGGCTGGTTGCCGTGGCGATGGCCGCCGCATATGATGCCATGAGCCTGGTGATGGGCCAGGCCCCCGGTGCCGACAATGCGCTGGATGCCGCATTTCTCCTGAATTTGGCGCGTGACACTGCGGCATCCCCCCCGCCCAGGCCCGTGCTCTTTGCGTTTGTGGACGCGAATGGCATAAACCAGTTGGGCATGCGGCAGTTCCTGACCATGCTGGGGGTGACCGAAACGGACCCCACCCGACTGGAATACATACGGGTTGATGAGCGGCTTTCGACTGAAAATGATGAACTTGCGGAACTCATCCAGGAGATCGGAACCGGAAGAGAAGCGCTGGAACAGCTCCATAACAGCCGCAGGTTCCGAGGGGTTCAACGCGCCTTCAGGGATGTGCTGAGCCCGGAGATGCTCAGTTTGCGTGAAGAGATTGCGAAATTGCGTCTGGACATGTATGACGCGGAAAGAATGAAGACCCGGGCACTGGAGCGGGCGGATGAGGAATCACAAATCCTCGCCGAGGCGGAGATGGAGCGACTGAGGCCTCTTCTGAAGGAAAAAAACGACCGGAGTGCTATTCTGAACCGCATTCTGGAGCAAGTGCTGACCTCTGCTCCGGTCA
>PXDP01000324.1 GCA_003565035.1 PVC group bacterium
GACCACGACATCGTAGTAGCCGGGGTCAATTCCCGCCAAATCCATCCGGAAATCGATCCGGTCCCCCACCGGAATCACCCGATAGGCCTCGACCTCCGGAGAACCGTCCCGGCGAAGCAGAACCTCACTCCCGAGAACAAAGCCCGAGCCCGAAACAGAAAGCGCAAAATCATGGGTCTCTTCTCCCACGTCCGGACTCACCGAAGCGATTTCCGCCGGTAAAGAAGTCGCTGAAACCATTCCACTCACACTGAGGGAAAAGGGTTGTGGCTCGTTGTTATCGAGACTTCCTTTATGGGTGATTAGAATGGTGTAGGTTCCGGGTTCGGGGTTTTCGATCAAAACCTGCTCCGCTGGATCGGTAAAATTGTCACCCGTTGTCGCAGGTGCGTTGAAGAGACTTGAGTCAAAAGGCTCGGTGTCTCCCTGACCGATGACATACGGCATGACAAAAGGCTCATGCTCGGCATCGTTCGGACCGATAAGGCGCATATCCAAGTCGTTTACCAAACGGGGACTGCGATCCGTGCTGCTGTCGAGCTGAGAGGGTCCGGCCACATCAATCCAAGCCAGACTCGCACGAATCGGTTCGGAACCATCGCTCACGTAGGTGTAGGTCCAGGTCTGCCCGGGATGCAGACGCTCCTCGCGCAAAACCCGGTCGTAGGGATTCTCCGCATGGTGGCGAATTTTTTGCCCGGCCTCATGCACATTGATAAACCCCCAGCCATAAATGTAATCCGGCCCGGGGTTACCCAAATCATCGGCGGTGTTCATTAAGGCCGATTTATAGGTGGAAGAACGGAAAAAATGCCCCGGAAAACGCTGTTGAACATAATCCATGAGAAGCGTTGCACTTCCCGCCGCATTGGGGGAAGCCATCGAGGTTCCCGAACTAGAGCCACTGCTACTGGTCCCACGGGTCGAGCGTAAACTCGTTCCGTTGGCGACGAAATCCGGCTTGATGCGCCCGTCATAGGTAGGACCCCGGCTGCTGAAATTGGCGATACCTCCTCCACTTTCGTAGTTGCCATCCTCATCCCGACTTACATTGCCTGCCGCCCCAATCGTCATGGTATTTTTCGCCAATTGCTGGTTATTACTCAGGGTGCCGTAACTGGATCCATTGTTTCCGGCAGCGTAAAAATGCATGTAATAAGGAAAGTCCCGAAGAACGATATCAAAGGAACGGCTCAAGGACGTGTAGCGCAAGTGGGAATCCGTTGATCCCAGAGAGGTGTTGCCCATCACCGACTTCATTTGCATGGCCCCGGTCCGCGGATTTGCAACATTGTGCAATTCACCGGGATAACGCATCCCGTACGCAGTCACATGGTTGGTGGTTTGTTGAATCAAAGAGCGCATCCATACGCGGGGGGCCATGCCGAGCAGATTTTCGTTATACCCCCAAGCGGCTACCGTCCCGGCCACATGCGTCATATGATTGCGGTCACCGCTGTCATTCACCTCCGTAACCATGATGCGGGAGCCGCCCCCGTTGGGCAACTGAAACTCATCATGTTCATAAATGGTTCCGTGGTCATTGATGTTTACATACAAACCCGTTCCATCAATCGTCCCGCCCAAGGCAGGGTCAAAATCCCCGCTCCAACGCACCAGATTCGCCCCGGTGGAAACGGCCGCCCCCACATTCGCGGTAAAGGTGTACGATGGCCGCCCTTCCTCAAAACCAATGAGTGCATAGCCCCGACCTCCCGCATCCATGCCCCCCGTGGAAAGCCCCAATTCCCCGGCTCGGATTCTCACCATCGCCTGCTGCAAAGCATCGGCATCCGCAACCCACTCCCGATACTCGTCAACCGTCTCATCGGTCAGTTCAAAACCAAAACGCATCCGCTTGTCCCCAAGCATTTCATGATATTCCTGAATCTCCGTAAGATCCACGGCGGGAAATTCCGCCCGAACACGCTGCAGAGACAAACGTTTTTCCGGATCCAGACTCGCTTCATAGAACGCTGTCGGGAACCTCTCAAACAGCTGTCCGGCGGACTCCTCCGGCCCAATCAGCATCTGATCCGGTTCGCCCGCTTGAACAACGGAGGCATGTGCAATGTTTTCGTTGATTTCTGCGTCCTCCCTATCTTCCAAAGCCGCAGCAATTTCAACCCGTCCCTCGGCAACAGCCTCCTCCACCCTGCCCTCCGTTGCAACAGCGGCCGCCTCATCCTGGGCCCGTTCCATGTTACCTTCTAAATGTTTTTCCGTCTGCAGGACTTCCGACGTCTCCCTGGGGGGACCCCCCGCGACCGGGCTCAGCCCCTCCCCCCCGCGTTCCCCGGACAGCCCCCAAAACACCAGCAGCAACACAGCCAGCAACGAAAGGCCGACCCAACGGAAACGATTTTTGCGTGAAAAAAACGGCATACTCTTCTCCCGGTCCCAAACATGGGATGCTTTAAAAATTAACGGATAATATTTACATTATACCCGAATTTTTTTTGGATGTTTACATAAAGAATACATCGAATTGCGTTTTATTTTCGCCGATTTGCGACAAGATTCAGGCAAACATTCCAAAAACAGGCGCACCCAGGGTGGATATCCCAAAACCCAGGCGCACCCCGAAGCGGGTGCAATCACCGTAGCCCGGGGTTTGCACCCGCGCCAGCGGGGGCACACCCCGGGTGAATATCCCAAAATCCAGGCGCAGTCTGAAAGACTGCTTCACCGATCCCCCGGCATGCACGCAGGGTGAAGCAGTCCTTCAGACTGCGCCATGACGCTGTGATCATTCCATGGGTGGGCGCATTCGCGCCAACCCATGGCTACGGTGAAAGCACCCGCTTCGGGGTGCAAGAATTTTCGGACCGCCAATCGCCGATTGGCCCAGCGGACGGCGAATGCCGAACGCAGTATAATATTTTGACAGGTTTTTTGATACGGGGTGCAAGAATTTTCGGACCGCCAATCGCCGATTGGCCCAGCGGACGGCGAATGCCGAACGCAGTGTAATATTTTGACAGGTTTTTTGATACGGGGTGCAAGAAAATCAATTTTCCGATCATCGGAAAAAGAAAGAACCCCGTTTCCGATCATCGGAAAACGGGGTCCACCCACACAAAAAGTGATATTTTATCAGGTATTTTAAAGTAAGAGATACCGGGTCGGAGCTTGCAACAGACAAGCCGCACCCCGAAGTGGGTGCTTTCACCGTAGCCCGGGGTTCGCACCCGCGCCAGCGGGGGCACACCCCGGGTGAGTATCCCAAAACCCCCGCGCAGTCTGAAGGACTGCCTCACCGATCCCCCGTACGCAGGGTGATGCAGTCCTTCAGACTGCGCCGTGACGCGGCAATCCTTTCATGGTTGGGCGCATTCGCGCCAACCCATGGCTACGGTGAAAGCACCCGCTTCGGGGTGCCTCCCAAAACAGACTCAGTCCAGAATCTCAACCCGGATGCGGAAGAATTGCGGGCCGGATTCAGGGAGATCAAAGGTGAAGGTCTGCAATGCCGCCTCACCGGACGCATGGCTGATGGGGTCTCCAATATTCTGCCAATTCGGTGACACCAGGCTTCCCGTCTTCTGCAGCGTGTACCGTCGGCCGGTCTGCGCGGTGAAGCTCAGTTCCATGCCGCCGTTCCCGTCTGAAACCAAAGCTTCAGCGTATAGAATATCCTGCCAGATACCTCCGTCCAACGAGGCGCCCATGGTGAACAGCTCTCCATAGGTGAGATCCATGCCATCGGCAATATCATCGGATTCACCCTCCAACTGATTGTCCGCCAACCATTGCTCAAAGGGCGTCAGGGCGGATTCCTCCACCGTAATCGTCACATCGGAGGCCGTCGCCACCTCACCGTCGAAGGCAATCAGACGGAAGACATACTCCCCTGCCGCAGCCGGGGTAAAGGTCGTGGCCAGCGCCGAGGCATCGCCCAAGGTCACCGTTTCCGGGCCACTGCGCTGGTGCCATTCGGTGGTCACCGTTCCGGGAACCTCCGGCAGGCCGTCATCTTCCACCGTTCCGAGTAGGCTGACTTCGGTGTTCGCGGTCACCGTCTGCGCTGCACCGGCATCGACCAACGGGCCGATGTTTAGCTCGCTTTTTCCTGCATGGATACCGGCGATTTCTTCTGCCGTCAGGGCTCGGCCATGGTAGATCAGCACCTCATCCAGGTCTCCCCGGAAACTGCGACTATCCCCGCTGTCCAGAATGCCCAGCGTTACCGAACTGCTTTCATTCGGAATACTGCTGATACTGGCCGAATGGGTTCCGCTAATCTCTCCATTGAAAAACACCCGGACCCGCTCTCCGGAAGGCTGCGACCCGTCAAAAACCACCGCCACATGGGTCCATTCGTTGTGAGGAATCGTCCCCACCTGCAGGCGGTTGCCGCTGCTGGGCATATCCACATTCAGCTGGTTGTTGTTATGAAGGAAAAAGCTCCAGGAACGATCATTGTTTTGACCCGTCCGTTTCGAAAGGACGCCTCGAACATTGCTGTTGAAACTGCTGGGGCGCATCCACCAAACCCAGGTCATCTGCTGGGTGCCGTCCAAGTTAGCCGAGTTGGCCAGCGTCGCATACTGATTGTCCCCGGTAAAGCGGAGGGCACCGCCTACCACGCCGTCCTCCGGACGCCACTCGGGGCTACCGGTGATTGTTCCATCGCGGTTATTGCCGGAAGCATCAGCAGCCACGGAGCCGTTGCTTTCATCCAATCGCAAATGCACGGCCAGATTGTCCGACGGCACACTTTGCATACTTCCCGCCAAAGGCGCTTCGGTATCGATCAAGGCCGGGTCCACCACTTCGACCGCAATTTCAAGCATATCGCTGTTCACTCCGTTGCTGGCGGTCAGGCGCAGGACATAACTCCCCTGCGCGCTGAACCAGGCGGCGGTGTTTTCCTGATCGGTGTTGTCCCAGGTCACGGTGCCGTCGCCGGACACCATTTCCCACAACAAGGTCAACTGACCGGATTCGCCCCCGGTTTCAATAACGTCGGTTTCCAGCACCAGTCCCACGCCCTCGGGAATGCGCACCTCCGGTACGGTGGGGCGTTGCAAGGTAATTTGCGGTTCAATCCCGCTAAGATCTTTCGGCGTGGTGAAGCTGTCGGTTTCGGTTTGGGACATCCCCACCGTATTCTCCGCGACGAAGCGGTAGAAGTATTGGGTTTCATCGCTGAGACCGGAAAGCGTGGCCGCAATGGCTCCGATTCCCTGCGTTCCAAGGTCGAGAACTTCGTCCCAGGACGCGGAATCATTCCCGCCATCGGACAGGCCATACCAAACCGCCACGGTCACCGGCGCTTCGCCAAGCAGGAGATCCGCATTTACCTCGGCGGTGGTCGGTTGGATGTCTCCCTGCGGCAGAAGCACGATTTCCGGATGCCCCGGCACCGTGCCTTCGGGCCAGACGGTGAGGGTGAAACTTTGGGTGGCCTCACTGTCGCCGTCGGAGGCGGTCAGTTCCATCGCGTAGGCCCCCTCGTGCTGAGCGGCGGGCTGACCACTGAGCACCCATTCGCGGCCGGAACTGCCGGGTTGCAGAGTCAGCCAGTCGGGCAGACTTGGGGCACTGAAGTTCAAGGTCTCCTCGTCCCCGCCGGTAAACGTCGCGGTGTAACTGTAGGACTCCCCTACCACCGCATTGACCACCGGATCGCTGGTGAAAGCAATCGGACTGCTGCCCTGCACGTTGATGACCACATCGTCGTAGGTGGTCACCTCGCCGTCATTCGCACTCAGACGGAAGCTGTATTCGCCATTCAGCGTGGGGGTGAATTCGGGGGTCAGGGTATCCGCGCCAGTGAGGCTGACCGATTCCTGACCGTCAAGCTGCGTCCAGAGGAGGGTCACCGCTCCGGGCGGATTCGGCAGGCCGTCGTCCAGCACGTCCCCGGCCAGAGTCACCACCTCATCCCGCACCCCAAAAGCATCCTCCCCGGCCGAGACCCAGGGACCGATGTTGTCAGCTTCCTCTACCCCAAAATTGCTGGAAATATTATCAAAGCTTGCCGTAATATTCTGATCCCAACGGCTGACGAATAAGCCCAGCCGAACAGCGTCACCGAATCCGATGGATTCCTGCCGAACCAAAACCCAGTCCTCTCCATTTTCAGAGTGGAATGATCGGAATACATTGCCAGTTCTTTCCACCCGAACCCAATACTCAGGATTCACCTCATGGTGGTCTGAATTAAAGGAAGACGAGCCATTGCGTCCCCTGCTTTGGATACGGTAAGGGGCACCGGACGACGAGGGTCCCGCCAATAATTGCGCAAAAACATAGGGGGTATTGCTTTGGGCCTCTTGCACAAACATAACCCCTGCCTGGTGAAAGTTGGTAGCGTTCATCCCTTCACCCAAACCAAATTGAATGATACGAGCCTCCAAATAACCATCACCTTCCGCTTCAAAATGAAGAAAATAGGCTTGATTATCGAAACCTCCGACAAGCCCCTGACCGCCTGAAGAAAGGATGGCCACATCTCCATCCCATTGGTGGGAACCTCCTGAAACACCCATATTGGTTCCCGTCCATTCCAGGGATTCGTCATCTTCTTCCTCTTCCATTTCAAGCACCGAAACCGTAACCAACCGTTGCGCCGAAAGGGTTGTGTCTTCAGTATTGGTCACCTGGAGGCGGAGGACATATTCGCCCAGACCGGCAAAACTCGCGGCGGTGGCCAGAGCATTCGAATCCTCAAACACCACCGGGCCCGGACCACTCAGGGCGGTCCATTCATAGGCGAGCGCGCCGCTTTCCTCCACCGGTTCAAACACGGAGGCTTCCAGCAACATCCCCACGCCCTCCGGAATCCGCACCGCATCCACGGTGGGCGTGACCAGGGTGATGATCGGGGTGTTGGGAATCACCGTGGCAGGTTCGTAGGTCCCGAAAGTATGCGGATCCACCATCGACAGATACTCCGCCTTGATCCACGCCGGCGAGCGAACCGTCGAGGCCATGCGCATTTCATCGAGGGTGGCACTGGGCACGCCATTGCGGCCCACCACCGTGGACCCCCCGATCAGAAAGGTCGGTTCCAGAATCCAGCGACCACTGCTGCTCAGAGAACGATTGGTGCTGCTGCCAATCAATTCGCCGTTCAGGTAAAGGGCGAAGTCTCCCCGATTGCTGCTCGTTTTATTCTGCACAATGGCCACATGATACCAGTTTCCAACCGACAGCGTCCCGCTGAAATGCTCGGCAATATTGGAGCCGCTGTTGTCAATGTGCAGGGCCAGTCCATCATCGTAGTCCATCCCGCCAAAGTAATAGCCGATCCTCCGATTGGTTCCGGAAACGGGTCGAGAGAAAAGCTCCGATGAGTCCCCGCCGGCCAAATCCCGCCGATACCAGAAGGAGAAGGTCGCCTGATCCTGCGCCTCCAGCGCAGCGGAATTACCGATTTCCACCCGATAGGTGGAATTGTTGATGTTTTGAAATCCCGGGCCAATGATTCCGTCCACCAATTGCGGAACCTGATTGGCATTGGTGGTACTGTATATTCCGCTGTTATCGGAAATCAGCGTCGCACTGTCTGCTGGGCCGTCTTGGTTATCGTTCATGTGCCAATTGGCCAAAAAGTCCTCGGTCCAGGTGTATTGGGGGGCATTCGGCACCGGATCAGCCTCCGCGTCGCCCCAACTGGCATAAATAAAGGTTCCCTGACTCAGTTCGGGAATTCGTACCCAGACATAGGAATCGCCTTCCGTGTCCCACTGTTCGATTTCATAGACCAGGGGCTGCAGGTCGGAGGTCCAGAAACGGAGATCATTGCCTTCGGCAGAGAGGAAGTCATCGTAGTCAAAACCAAGCACCCCGTCGTTCAGTTTCACGGGAACGGGGAAGTTGGTCAGCGTTTCGCTTTCGGTATAGCCGTCAAAGGTGATGCGGACGGCATGAACAAAGTCGAGGCTTTCCAGTATGGTCAGGGTCGCCGCGCTGGAGGTCACGCTGCCGTAATCGTTGGTCACCTCCACGGTATAGTCTCCCGCGTCTCCGGCTTCGACATCGCTCAGGGTCAGCGTCGAAGCGGTTTCACCGGCCAGATCCACCCCGTCCTTGCGCCACTGATACAGAAGCGTGGGATCTCCGGCGGCGAGGACCGAGAAGGTCACGGAGCCGCCTGCTGCGGCGGTCTGACTCTGCGGCTGGTTCAGGATGCTGGGCGGATACAGAATCGTCAGGGTTGCCCCCGCACTGGTCACCTGCCCCACCGGATTGGTCACGCGGACGGTATAGACATCCCCGTCGCGGTTTTCACCCACCGAGTTGATGGTATAACTGGCGGATGTCGCCCCGCCGATATTGGACCCGTTCCGCCGCCATTGATAACTGAGGGGTTCGTCTCCGGAGGCGTCCACGCTGAAGGTCACCGACTGTCCGAGCACAATACTTTGCGATTCAGGGTCCGCAACGATGGCCGGAGCTTCCAGCACGTGCAGGGTCGCCGGAGCACTGGTGACAGCATCGCCATAGGCGTTGTCCACAATCACCCGGAAGATCCGTCCGTCGTCATCCTCCTTGCTCACGGCGGTGACGGGCAGGCTGCTGCCGGTTTGCCCGGACAGATCCTGCCAGGACCCTTCCACTTCTTCCTGCCACTGATAGGTCAAATCGGTTCCGGTGGCGGTCACACTGAAGCTGCCGCTTTCGCCGATTTCGACAAACTGATCACTGGGCTGTTGGGTAATCAC
>PXDP01000458.1 GCA_003565035.1 PVC group bacterium
CCGTGCACTCCCGCCCGGCGATAAATTTCTCCACCAGCATCCGCGCCCCATAGGCCCGAACCCGCGACAGCGCCCCCGCCAGCCCGGCCGCGTCCCGCACAATTTCCACCCCGATGCTCGATCCCTGCCGCGGCGCTTTCACCACCAGCGGACAGACCATGGACGGCACCGCCTCCCCCGTCACCATCTCGTGCGGCGCAATCGGCAGACCCGCCGCCGCCAGCAGCGACAGCGCAATTTCCTTGTCAAAACTTCGCGGCATCTCCCAGCTCCGCGATCCCACATACGGCAGTCCCAGCTCCTCCAGCCGCCGCTGCGCCATCCCGTCCTCCCCGAACTCTCCATGCAGCACCGGAAACACCGCCTCAATCCCCGCCGGCACCGTGAAATCCAGTGCGCGCACATCCGCCTCATGCACCGCATAGCCCGCCGACCGCAAGGCCGCCGCCACCGCCGCGCCCGAACGCAGCGACACCTCGCGCTCCGCACCCGGACCGCCCTTCAATACCGCAACTGTTTGAAATCGTCTTGTCATCGTCTCTCCGGCGTTTCCTTCAGAAGTCCCTGCACCCGCACAAAGACCTCCTGAATATCACCAGCCCCCACAATCAGAAAAACATCCCCGATTGCAAGATCTTTACGTACCGATTCGATCAGGGCCTCCCCGGTTCCGTGCATCCACACCCGTTCCCGCCCCAGCGCCTGCGCGCAGGCCGTCAGCAGCGCATCCGAATCCACCCCCAGCTCCCGCGCCTCCGATGCCGCATACACCGGCAGCAAATGCAGCCCGTCCACTCCCCGGAATGCCTCCGCAAAAGCCCCCAGCAAATGACGCGTGCGGCTGAAACGGTGCGGCTGGAAGGCCACCACCAGCCGCCGCGGCCGCAAGGCCCGCGCCGAGGCCATCACCGCCCGGATCTCCGTGGGATGATGCGCATAATCGTGCACAATCTCCACGCCCTTCAGGTTCACCCGCTCAAACCGCCTTCCCACCGACGCAAACGTCTCCAGCGATGCCGCCGCCGCCACCGGCTCCGTCCCCGTCAACCCCGCCGCCGTCAGTGCCATCACCGCATTCCAGGCATTGTGACGCCCCGGGAGCGGCAGCCGGAACCGCAGGGCCTCCCCGTTCAGCCGGGCCTGCACCCACTGACCCTCCGGATCATCCACCGTCTCCGGACCCACCGCATCCTCCCCCAGCATCACCACCCCCGCATGATCCGCCGTCACCACCCGCGCCAGCGCATCCGCCTCCCGGATCACCACCCGCCCGCAGCGGGCCACAAAGCGCCGATAGCAGTCCAGCAACGCCGCCTCACTCCCGAAGCGCTCCACATGATCCCACTCCACATGCGTCAACACCCCCACCTCCGGGGCATAATGCACCAGCGTGCCGTCACTCTCATCCGCCTCACACACAAACCAGTCAGACGAACCCCGGTCCGCCACCACCCCCGGAAACCCCGTCTCCCCGCCAATCGCATAGCCGCAGTCCACCCCCGCCGCCCGCAACAGGTGCGTCAGCATCGCCGCCGTGGTCGTTTTCCCGTGCGCCCCCGCCACCGCAACCGTCCGCCTCGTCCGGCTCAGCGCCGCCAGCACCTCCCCCCGTGCGAACACCGGCACCCCGCGCGCCCGCAACGCCTGCACCTCCGGATTGTCCTCGCCCACCGCCGGGGTCCGCACCGCCCACAGAACCCCCGCAGGCACATGACCCACCGCATGACCCCGAAAAATCTCCACCCCCGTCTCCGCCAACAAAGCCGTCAACCGGTTCGCCGCAGCATCCGACCCCGACACCGAAAACCCCGCCTGAACCAGCAAACGCGCCAGCCCTGCCATCCCCACCCCGCCAACCCCCACAAAATGCACCCGGGCCGGAACCGACAGCCGGGACCGCCATGCCACCCCCTCAGCCATCCGCCGCCGCCTCCTGCACCAAATCCGCCAGACGCTCCGCCGCATGATCTCCTCCGCGTCTGCGCAGATTCACCCGCATCCGCTCCAGCCGTTCCGGCGTGTGAATACAGCCCTCGAAATAGTCCGCCAGCCAGCCCACCTCCAAATCCCGCTCCTCAATCACATCCGCCGCATTCAGCCGCGAAAACTCCTCCGCATTGGCAAACTGATGATTCCGAGCCGCGAAGGGGTACGGCACCAGCAGGGCCGGGATCCCGAACACACTCAGCTCCGCGCAGGTCGCCGCGCCCGCCCGGCACACCGCCAGATCCGTTTCCCGGTAGACCGAAGCCATATCATGCTCAAACGCCGCCACCCGGTGGGGCACCCCCGCCTTTTCATAACAGGTCCGCACCTCCTCCACATCCTCCCGCCCCGACAAATGGGTGATGAAAATATTCGGTTCCCGGCCATGCAAATCGCGCACCGCCCGCCGCACGATCTGATTCAGCCCCCGCGCCCCGCGGCTCCCCCCCATGCACAGAATCCGGAACGGATCCCCCGCCTCGCGCGGCGAACGGGGCATCCGCGCCGCCGCCGACAACTCCGCGCGCAGCGGCAGCCCCGTCATATCCAGCCGCGCTTTATTCTTCAAAGCATGTCGCGTTGCCTCAAAACTCGCCGCCACCCGCGTCGCCCGCGAGGCAAAATACGCCACCGCCTTGCCCGGCACCGCATTTGCCTCGTGCAGCACCACCGGCACCCCCAGCTTCAGGGCTGCCGACACCGGTCCCGTACACGCATAGCTCCCCATGCCCAGCAGCACATCCGGCACGTCCTGCCGCATGTAGGCACGACTGATTTTTTTGGCCCGCATCAGGCCCAGCAGAATGCCCGGCGCCTTCTTCCATCCCCCTTCAAACCCCTTCGCCGGCACCGTGTACATCGTCCACGGACGATCCCCCACCGCCTCCGCCTCAATATCCTTGCCCGCCAGCCACAGCGTAATCGTATGCCCGCGGGCATGCAGCACCTCCGCCGTCGCCAGCCCCGGAAAAATATGCCCCCCGGTACCCCCGCAGGCCAATGCGACATGAAGATGTGAATCAAGATTTCCCATAACCACTCTATATGCAAATCCCGGCCGGTTGCAATGCCGATTCTCTGAAGGGATCCCACACTTATTCTTGCCTTTTCCGGGGGATGTGCTCTGAATCAGCCTATGAAAACTCCAAACAACTCCAACTCCTGGCATTCACTCTCCGTTAAAGAGGTCCTTTCAGAGGTGAACACCTCTCCCGAACAGGGGCTGACCGCCTCCGAAGCAACCGCCCTCCGGGAAACCCACGGCCCCAATGCCCTCCCCGCCCAGAACCGGATCGGACCGATCCGCCGCTTTCTGCTTCAGTTTCACAACATCCTCATTTACGTCCTCCTCGCCGCCGCCGTGGTCACCGCCCTGCTCGATCACTGGATCGACACCTGGGTAATTTTTGCCGTGGTCCTCCTCAACGCCCTCATCGGATTTGTGCAGGAGGGCAAAGCCGAAAAAGCCCTCGGAGCCCTCTCCGGTATGCTCTCTTCCGAGGCCACCGTCACCCGCGACGGTGAAAAACAGACCCTGCCCGCCGAAGACCTTGTGCCCGGCGACATTGTGCACCTGCAGTCCGGCGACAAAGTGCCCGCCGATCTTCGCATTGTCGAAAGCCGCTCCCTCCGCGTCGAGGAGGCCGCCCTCACCGGCGAATCGCTGCCGGTCGAAAAATCGACCGAACCCGTGGACGCCTCCACCCTGCTCGGCGACCGCAAATGCATGGCCTTCTCCGGCACCATCGTCAGCTACGGCCAGGCCACCGGCGTGGTCATCGCCACCGGCGCCAACACCGAAATCGGGCGGATCAACGCCCTCGTCTCCTCCGCCCCCAGCCTCACCACCCCGCTGCTGCGCCAGGTCACCCACTTCGGTCACCTGCTCACCTACACCATTCTCGGTGTGGCCGCGCTGGTTTTCCCCTTCGCCGTCTGGATTCGGGGCATGGACCTCGCCGAGGCGTTCCTCGCGGTTGTCGGCCTCGCCGTGGCCGCCATTCCCGAAGGCCTGCCCGCCATTCTCACCATCACCCTCGCGATTGGCGTACAGGCCATGGCCCGCCGCAAAGCGATCATCCGCCGCCTCCCCGCAGTGGAAACCCTCGGGTCCGTCTCGGTAATCTGTTCCGATAAAACCGGCACCCTCACCCGCAACGAAATGACCGTCACCTCCGTGGTCACCGCCGAACACCTCTACGAAATCACCGGGGTCGGCTACGCCCCCGTGGGAACCTTCTCCTTTGAAGTCCGCGACATCAACCCCCTCGAAATCCCCGCCCTGTCCGATCTCACCACCGCCGGACTCCTCTGCAACGATTCCCGCCTCCGCGAAGAAGAGTCCCTCTGGCGGGTGGAAGGCGATCCCACCGAAGGCGCCCTCCTCTCGCTCGCAGGCAAAGCCGGCCTTACCCCCGCCGAACAGGCCGAACGCCTCCCGCGGATCGACAGCATTCCCTTTGAGTCCGAACACAAATTTATGGCCACCCTGCACCGCGGTGCCGAAAACGGCCACGTCATCTTCCTCAAAGGCGCCCCCGAACGGGTGCTCGAACGCTGCGCCACGCAGCGCACAGGCGATGGCGATGTCGCCCTCGACCGCGCCTACTGGGACGAAGCGATCGGACACGTCGCCCGCCGCGGCGAACGCCTTCTCGCTGTCGCCCTGAAACCCGCCGGTGCCGAACAGACCACCCTCGGATTCGACGATGTCAGCGAAGGCTTCATCATGCTCGGCCTCACTGGCATTATCGATCCGCCCCGCGACGAATCCATCGAGGCCGTCGCCCGCTGTCAGCAGGCCGGCATCACCGTGAAAATGATCACCGGCGACCATGGCCTCACCGCCGAGGCCATTGCCCGTCAGATCGGGATGCTCGGCAAAGGCCGGGTCGTCACCGGCCAGGAACTCGAGACCACCTCCGACGAGGATCTCCCCGACATCGCCGAAGCCAACAACGTCTTCGCCCGCACCAGCCCCGAGCACAAACTCCGCCTCGTCAAAGCCCTCCAGTCCCGCGGCCATATCGTGGCCATGACCGGCGACGGTGTCAACGATGCCCCCGCCCTCAAAACCGCCAACGTCGGCATCGCCATGGGCATCAAAGGCACCGAAGCCGCCAAAGAAGTCTCCGAAATGGTGCTCGCCGATGATAATTTTGCCTCCATCGCCCACGCCGTCGAGGAAGGCCGTACCGTTTACGACAACCTCAAAAAAGCGATTCTCTTCATGCTCCCCACCAACGGAGCCGAAGCGCTGGTCATCATCATCGCCCTGCTGCTGGGCTTCACCCTGCCCCTCAGTCCCGTGCAGGTTCTCTGGGTCAACATGGTCACCGCCGTGACCCTTGGCCTAGCCCTCGCCTTCGAACCGGCCGAAAAAGCGGTCATGAGCCGTCCCCCGCGTGATGCCGGAGAGCCGCTGCTTCCGCCCTTTTTCCTGTGGCGTATCGGGTTTGTTTCCGTCATCATCATGCTCGGCACCCTTGGAATCTTCTTCTGGGTGAAAGGCAAAGCCGATCTGGAGGCCGCCCGCACCGCCGCCGTCGGCACCCTCATCTTCAGCCAGATCTTTTATCTACTCAACAGCCGCTTTATCCGCGAAAGCGCTTTCCGGAAAGACCTCCTCACCGCCAACCCCTTCATCCTCTACGCCGGTCTTGCGGTCATCTTCGCACAGATGGTCTTCACCTACGTGCCCGCCATGAACCGCTGGTTCGCCTCCGTGCCCCTCCCCGGCATCACCTGGCTCCCCATGATCGCCGTCGGTGCGCTCGTCTTCCTTCTCGTCGAAACCGAAAAAGCCATCCTCCGTAAACGAAGCCGCGTCCTTTAGAACTCTTGCCGGGAAGCGCGTGAAAAAGATTGACCGCACGCAGGCCACCCGCTACGAAAACACCCATGAAACACCTACCGGGAAAACTACTGTCATTCAGCCTTTTCTTTGGGCTGCAATCCGTCCTGCTCGCGCAGAATATTGTCGTCGTCAACATGGACCGCGTGTTTAACGAATTTTACCGAACCCGCGAGGCCGAGCAGCAGGTGCAGGAACTGATTCAGCAGTTCCGCGCAGAGCAACAGGAAGCACAACAGGAATATCAGACCCTCCAGCAGGCGTTCGGCGCAATCCGGGAAACCGCCGCGGATGTGGCCCTGTCCGAGGAGGAACGCCGGGCCAAAGCCAATGAGGCCTCCGAAATTCTCAATCGCATCCGCGCGATGGAGGAGGAGATCCGCAGCCGCGAGCAGCAGCGGCAGCAGCAAATCGAAGAACAGGGACGCCGTATGCGTCAGCAGCTCGTGGACGCCATACTGGAGCATATCCGCGAAATGAGCCCCGCGCGCAACTGGGATCTGGTCCTCGACGCCTCCGGGGCATCGCCCAACGGCATTCCCAATGTTCTTCATGCCGCCAATCCCCGGGATGTCACCGCCGAGGTGATTCAGTCCATCAACCAGATCCGCAACCGATGAGTACCGCCAGCTGTTCCCTCTCCGAACTCGCCCATCGACTTGACGGTATTCTGGAGGGGGCTTCGGACCCCCCGGTCACTTCCGTGGCCGGACTCCGGGAAGCGGGCCCCTCCGACCTCTCTTTTCTGAACAATCCCAAATACGCCAAACTCCTGCGGGAAACCCGCGCCGGGGCGGTTCTGGTCTCCAAAACCTGGGAAGGCGAGCACGGCTGCGCCCTGATTCGGGTGGACAATCCCGATGCCGCCTTTGCCAAAGCCACGGAAATTTTCCGCCCCGCTCCCGTCCGCCGTGTTCCCGGCATCGCCGCCTCCGCAGTGATCGGCCGGGACGTGATCCTCGGGGAAGACGCGCACATCGGCGAAAACGCCGTCATTGCCGACGGGGTTCATATCGGCAACCGCTGCGAAATTCACGCCGGAGTCTTCATTGGCGAAAATGCAAAACTCGGAGAGGATATTGTCCTTCATGCCGGCGCAGTCCTCCGCGAACATGTGATTCTCGGCGACCGGGTCATTATCCACAACAATGCCGTCATCGGCAGCGACGGCTTCGGCTATTCCGTGGACGCGGCCGGCGTGCGCACCAAAGTACCGCAGGTCGGCACTGTCCGCATCGGCGACGATGTGGAAATCGGGGCCTGTGTCTGTGTGGACCGCGCCCGTTTCGGCGAGACCCGGATCGGAAACGGCGTAAAAATCGACAACCTTGTGCAAATCGCCCATAACGTCGTCATTCAGGATCATGCGGTCATTGTGTCGCAAACCGGTATCAGCGGCAGTTCCGTGGTCTGCCAACACGCAATTCTGGCGGGTCAGGTCGGTGTGGCGGGTCATCTGACCATCGGGGAACACGCAGTCGTCGGAGCCCAGGGCGGTGTCACCAAGGACGTGCCGCCCAAAACCTATGTCTGGGGAACGCCCGCCCAGCCGTTTGAGCAGTACAGCAAAAGCCTGGCCCACGTCTCCCGTTTGCCGAAGTTGCAGCAAAAACTGGCGGCCCTGGAAGCCCGGATTGCTCAGCTTGAAGCATCCGACTCCTGAAAAGCGCATTCCCGCTGTAAGAATATTCATCCCTCTCCGCCTAAATGGACATGAAACACACGCAAGATCACCTCGCCTGGCTGCTCGCCGCCGCAGAACACCCCCATCTGAAACAGGATAAAGGCTGTCAGGAGGCTCTATCCCTTTTGGAGACATCCCCTGAATTGAGTGAACAGTATGAAGAGGCCCTCGTCTTTACCCAAAAGTATCCCGAGCTGTTTGCCTTCAACACCCTGCCGCCCGATGCCCGCGAACGCATTGCCAAGGCTCTGGCATTGGCTGCCCCCGCTGAACCGACCTTACGGGCTTCCTCCAACCCGGTGGAGACCGTTTCACCCTGGTCGTACCGTCAACAATTTGCCTGGGCGGCGGTCCTGGCGCTCTTTCTTGCCGGCCTTTCCGTGCTTTCCTCCAGGATCATCGAACAGCAGAGCCCTTATGCCCCCTCAAACCGCGTAAATCCGCCCCGGCTGGCTGGCGAAGCGGACCCCTTGCCCGAGTTTCACCGCTTTGTGCGGCATTCGCTTGAGGACAGCCCCCAATTCCAGCATCAAACGCATGATACCGTCCAGCTTGTCAGTTGGCTGAACGATCACAATGGCTTCGCCCCGCCGCTTCCCGAGGCCATCGTACAGGCACCCGGTATGGGCTGCGCCATTCTGGAGAGCCCGCATGGAAACATCTCCATGATCTGTGTGGATGTAAACGGCCAAAAGCTGAAACTCTTTATTGCCTGCGCCAAAGCCCTGCGAACCCCGCCACGCCCGAAGGAAGCGCTCCGGATTGACGGACACGAAGGGCTCGAATGGAGCAACGAAGACAATGTCTTTCTGCTGATTCAGAGTGAACCCGACCTGCCAATGCCCGAGATAATGCTTTAACGCTCAAACAGGAACATCGGCATCCCCGCATTGCCGTGGTCATGCCGAAGATGCTGATAAATATTAAACCGGACCTCCCGCACCGCCCCCGGCGGTATCACCGGAATGTCCCCCCAGAGATCACTGGTCCCGGAAATCCCCCGCGCATCAAATCCGGTAAACGCCAGCGTCAGAATATCCCCCCGCTCCGCAAGCGTCACGCTCACATCCCGGTTTCGTCTCCGGGGATGAATCGTCGCCTGTGTGGCCAGTCGAATCCACCGGATACGGTCACGGGGA
>PXDP01000057.1 GCA_003565035.1 PVC group bacterium
ATTCCCCGTGCGCTTGTGATTCCACTTTGGCCAGGTGATTCCGCCGAAACTTCTATTCCCCTGTTCTTTGCCCATCGCCACGGATTGCGGCTGGTTAATGGTTATAGCCCCGCCGTGACACGGTCATATTTCGAAGAGGTTTTTCGCAGCCTCGAATCGGTGAATATGGGACACCTTACCGACGCACAGATCGATCTGATGCTTGAGATGGGGGTTTCACATCTTCTCATCCATGAGGACATGTTCCCTGAAAAGGTGAGCCCCTTCCCGGTTCATGAGACGGTACGCTATTTGGAAGGGCATCCCCGCGTGTCATTGCTAACTCGCGCCGGACCGGTTCGGGCGTTTCAGCTCCTGTATGAAATCGACCCGGATTCCCGCCCCGTACCCCGCATCTCCCCGGCGGCCTTTCCTGCCCGCCGTTGGAACCTTCAGCGAATGCCACGTGAGGGCGGGGTCGTCATCGAAGCGGTGGATGCCGGCGGCGGGAGCTTCTGGCGGGGAACCAAAGACTCTCTTCTGCGCGTCACCCCGGCCCGTATGCCGCCCCGTTCGGAATTAGTCTGGTGGCTCCGCGCTAAAGGTACCGGTCAGGTTAAATTCGAAACTTCCACCGATGACATTCTTCAGTCAGTGCAAAAGGTGGATCTCGATGAAAGCGACTGGCGCTGGCATACGATCCCTGTGCATATGGGCCAAGTATTTGGGCCGGTACAGCTGACTCTTCGTATTGCGGAGGGTTCGGTAGATCTCGACACCTTATTGCTGGTTGCCGGCGACTGGGAACTGCCTTCAGAAGGTCTTCAGTTGCCCGCTTCGGAATTTTTCCGCGCCGGCCACCCCGGACCCACGTCTACTGATGTCCACTTCCTCCGCCATCGGGACCGTGCCGACCTGCTTCTTTATGGCATCCGTTTGCCTTTGCCCACCGGAGAGTCCCTGCGCCTCGAACTACATTATAGCTCAGAGGCCCCGAATGGCATTAAACTCGGCTATTTCCGGGTTCGTATTCCAGGAACCGAACTGTTAGAGGAGGTTCCGGTGCGGCAGGGAGAGCCCGCCGTTCTTTTCTGGACTCCGCCTAACGATCTGCCGGTCGAACTCGGCTTCCGTTTCAGTCGCGCCGCTGATATCATTGTGCATCAGGTGGACATTAAACCTATGTCCACTCTAACCCTTCCCTGACAGACATGGAACCGCAAATTCAGCATAATCTTAATCAAAAAGGCCAGCCATCCTGGAGGCAATACGCCCTGCTCACGGTGGGGAAGCCTTCGCGCCTCGCCCTCCTTCGTCACGAGCTGATCACGGGTTTGCTCGGCGGATTGCCAGGTGCTCTCGGTCTTTGGCTACGCCGGAAAATCTATCCTTTGTTGCTAGGCTCCTGCGGACGAGGGCTGATTGTTGGACGACACGTCACTCTCCGTGGTACGGCGAATATTCATCTCGGAGACCACGTGGCCCTGGATGATTTCTCAGTGCTGGATGCCCGAGGCCCGGAGGCATGTATTGAGATCCACGACCGGGTGCTGATATCTCGCAACAGTATCGTACGCTCCCGCAATGGACTGATCCGTATTGGCGAACGCGGGGACATCGGCTGCAATTGTCTACTGGCAACAGACAGTCGCCTGGAAATTGGCTGTGATGCACTTATTGCCGCCTATTCTTATCTTATTGCCGGCGGTAATCATGCCTTCACGGATCCCGATACCCCCATCAATCAGCAGGGATTTTGCAGTCGTGGAGGGATTACTCTCGATGAAGATGTCTGGCTCGGCTCCCACTGCGCTGTTCAGGACGGCGTACACATCGGCAAAGGCACCATTGTCGGTTCCCACGCCATGGTGAACCGTAACCTTCCGCCAGGCAAAATTGCCTGGGGCGTGCCGGCTGTCGTGCAACGCGAGCGAGGGGGGCGTGATGAGTGAATCGGTCCGCATTGTTGACGGGCAGGTTGTCCGCCCGGTCACTCCAGACGCCCCTTTCCTTAGCATCGCATTTTCCGCACCGGAACTTTGCACCCGCTGCGGAAGTTGTGCAGGGGTCTGCCCTGAAAACGCTATCCAAATTGGCGAACGCCACTATCCCAAACTTATCGCTGAACGCTGTACCGCCTGCGGACTTTGCGGCGCGGTCTGTCCCGGTAAAGAAGTCAAATATGCCGATCTGGCGGAGCAGGTTTTTGGTGAACGCTTTCTGGATAAAGGCTTCGACGGTCATGTGGAGAAGACCTATGTCGGTTTTTCCACTGATGACGCCCTGCGGCGCGGTGGGGCAGGCGGTGGTATGGTCACTGCTTTGCTCTGGCACCTCCTTAAATCTGGTAAAGTCGACGGATGCCTAGTTACCCGCATGAGCAAAAAGGAGCCATGGAAAGGCGAGCCTTTTGTGGCCACCACTTACGAAGAATTGCTGGAGAGTCAGGGCTCCCGCTACAGCATAATCCCCATCAACCGGCTCTGGGCTGACATCCGTAACCGGCCCGGACGTTATGCGGCCTCGATTCTTCCCTGCCAAACCCACAGTTTTCGTAAACTGCAACAGGCCGATCCCGAATTGGCTGAAAAGATTCCTTATATCATCGGCCTGTTCTGTGGGGGATCGCTGGAGCCGGAACTCACCACCGAAATGCTCAGCATGCGGGGCATCCGAAAAGATGATATTCGCAACTTCGAATTTCGTGGCGGGGACTGGCCCGGTCAGATGCGCGCGGTCTTTCACGATGGCAGTGCAAAACCCCTTCATTATTCTAACTATAAGGATGGTGCTTACAACTATTTCACTTCTCTGTATATGCCTGAGCGCTGCCAGACTTGTCTTGACGGCTCAAATGAGTTTGCAGATGTATCAGTCAGCGATGCCTGGACCCGCGATGAAAAGGGGGAGTACAAATTTAAAGAGCACTCCCGGTTATTGATCCGTACTCCCGTTGGCGCGGCACTGGCGGCCGACGCAATCGAGTCTGGGGATATTGTGCTGACGGATGTCAGCACCGATCCCAGCTACAGCACCCACAAAATGCAGACCCGCCGCAAGGGTTCCCTTGCTCCTCTTCGCATCGACCGATGGCGGCGGGCCGGTCGCCGCGTTCCGATTGTGGATCGAGGTCTGCCAGATGATGTTACCTGCAAGGAGCGTATCACCGAGTGGCTTGCCTCCAGCATGCTGCGCGCCGGGAAATGGCGTCCTTTCCGGATGGCCGTCATGGGTTTTCTTACCTCCAAATACGCCATTCCGCTGATTAAAATTCGCATCTGGGCTAAAAAGCAAAAATATAATCGCCGCTACCGGGCAAAACGCAAGGTCGACGTTGAAAAAGCAGCGAAAGACTATCCTGGTCAGTCCGAATAAAATTCTTCGGTCGGAGGCAATATCGAGGGCTTTGGTGAAACATTATTTCCGTCGTTTTTGAATTTGCATCCGGGTTTGAGACATCAGAAACTCCGGCAGGGACGCTAACATTCCGAACTGTGCGAACGGCTGCTTTTCTTCAAGAACTTTCCTGAACATCTCCAGCGGCGGCAGGTCCGGCACATCTTCAAAGAGGACTCCGTTAGCCCCGGCTTTTCGGAACTGGGCGGGGAAGGGAAGGGGGTCGCTGCCGGTCAGAATCGTAAAACCTTGTTTACGTCCACGCGAAAGCAGTTCGGGTTCCGCTGTTCCCCGGAGTCGGCTACCATTATCCGCAAGAAAAAAATCACTGCGGGTCTTCATGAGGCATTCGACGATCTGTTTACGTTTGCCAGTCCATTTCCCGAAGCCCCAGGGCAGCACCGGCAGTGCCCCGGCCTCCAGTGCTGTATCCACCAGGGTGTTTAAGTTGTGTCTACGGTCATGGACCGGATCTGATGCTCCCAGTGCAAGGAGTTCCAGGTTTTCGGAGGCCACCCATTGGCGGCCTCCAAGCAAATAAATGTTCGCGCCGGTTTCAGTATGCGTTGTGATGGCCTGTAATCCTTCAACTGTTACCGACCATGATTTTCCCGCTTCCCGGACCAGTCGGTCTTCAAAAACATTTTGCTGAGCCGCCAGATCGGTTAGACAAAGCAGACATGTGGTTCCTGTTAGATCTGAGCCGGGATGATTGGCGCGAAAGTTGTGAAGTGCCGCATCCAGAAAGGAGGATACGGGAAAGCAATCGTGCAAATGTACATGAGTATCGACCATCAGACTGGGCATATGAGCTCCTCTATATTATTATAAACCTTCACGCGTCCATGGATCCCGGCGGGTGCCGGTTGGGATCAAGTACAAAAAAAACTCCCCCCATCGCTGCAAGGATCAGCGTTTTCACCCTCAGGACAAGCGCCACGGAGAGTGCTTCGGCCGAGTCTAGCTCTGCGTAGGCAAGAAAGAACACAAACGCCCCCTCCATAATGCCGAGAGCATTGAAGGAAACCGGCACGATGGCAATGATCAGCACAATGGGAACCACCACCGCAAGAATCATCAGATCCGCCTCCAGCCCCAGTGCCCGGCAGGCGGCGAGAGTGTTCACTACCGTAAGCAGATGAAATACCAGCGAAAGCGCCATGGCTTTGCACATTAATGCGGGATGCTCGCGGAAGGCGAAGACCACCTCCAGAAATGCGCGGAGCTTGGCGGTAATTTTTTTCAGTGGTAACCGCTCCAATATTACGTAAGCGAACTTTTGAAACCGGCGGCTGAGGAGAAAGAGCATCAGCACTGCAAAGCCACCGGCCATCAGAAACAAAAACAGTGCCAACGTGGGATTCAGGATCAGATCAGGGCGGAAAAGTGCCGCCGTCAGCGCCATAAGAATCAGGGCTACCAGTCCTGTAAACCGCTCCAGAAACACGGTGCCGAAAGAGTTGGACTGACTTTGAATTTGTCGGCCCAACATCATGCCCCGCGCAAGATCGCCGCCAACATTGCTGGGTGCGAAATTGTTAAAAAAATAGCCGACCAGGTAGAGTTTAAACAGTTGGAGAAACGGGACCTTTGCACCGCGCGCTGCCAGAAACAGCTCCCATTTCACGCAACTCACGCCAATTAGCGCGAAAGAGATCAGAAAAAGTACAGCAATCCAAGCCGGGGAAATACCCTTGAGCACCCGGTTCACCTCCTCCCAGTTCGCCCGCCAGAGGATAAACGCCAGCATGGCGGTGCCAAAGAATAATTTCAGTCCTTGCAAGGTTTTGCGGGTGGTCACCGGCGACTTACTCCATCCTTGAAAAATGGCGGTAAAGCATAGAATCGGAAAAATCTTTTCATCAGGATCGAAAAATTCACGACGTTAAAGCTGGCCCGGATGCGGGTCGAATCGGTTTTGAGTCATTCTTTATTCCCTGATGATTTCAACTGTTGTTTTACCTTGCGGCTTTGTTTATGGCCGAGATCATTACCCGCGCAGTGGGAGGGGGACTCAAAGTGGAGTTGTTGTGTTCATAATCCTGAGGCGGCGGAGTTGATACGTTCACGTATCGTAACGTAAATAATTCGGGTTGCGTCAAGATTCGGATGAAGACCGTCCGGAAAAAGATTGCCGGATTCGGCTGATCTGAATTCACGACTTACCCTCGCAAGCTGTACTTTTTCTCTGGAGGCAATCTCATTGAGATGGTTGTTCAGACGGTTCACCCTACCGTTAAATATCGCCCGACTTCCGAAAAATGGCATGATATCGACCAGCACGACTCTGGAACCCGCGGCCTTTGCTTCGGCGACCATGCCTGAAATATTTTGTCTGAAATTTTCTTCTGACCGGCCCTGAATGGCATCGTTTGCTCCATACATGATGACAATTACATCTGGCTGATGGCGTCTCAATGCCGGTCCAATACGTGCTCTGCCGCCAGCGGATGTTTCCCCGCGAACCGCTTGATTAATCACATTCCATTCCGGTTCCTCTGCTTTGAGTAGAGAAGGCCAGGGAGGAACGCCTGCGTAACTACCACCGCTGCTCTGGCTGTCGCCGACCACCAGGACGCTGATAGGATTTTTGGGGCCACTGCTCCCATTAGAATCGCAGCCTACAAAAAGAAAAACAGGTAGAAGATGCAAAAAGAAGATTAATTTAGTTTTCATGATATTGTATTGAAAAGGTTTTAGTCCATTACAAATATAATATGCTTGGTCAATTCGAAATTGAGAAAGCCCGAATCTCTTGCTTAGGCGATACCGTTTATGTCTTCCTGATCAAAGCCGTAATCCCGGTCCGCTCCGGCGGCTTCGAGATATGCCGCCAGGAGATCAATGGCGGCCTGAACATCCTGTTTGTGCACCATTTCATTGACGGTATGAATATAGCGGGTGGGAATGCTGAGGGTGACACCGGCGCAGCCGGAGGCGGAGCGCTGCAGGGCGCCGCCGTCGGTTCCGCCCCGGGGCAGAATTTCGAGCTGATAGGGGATCGTGTGTTCGTCGGCAAGTTCGCGGAGATGTTTGACCAGCAGGGGGTGACTGATCATGGCACCGTCCATGAGTTTGATGCCCACGCCTTTGCCGAGGGAAGTGACCTGCGCGTCGGGGGTGCTGCCGGGGTAGTCGGCGGCGATGGTGGTGTCCAAAGCGATGCCGATCAGGGGCTGCACGCGGAAGGCGGCGGTGGTGGCGCCGCGGAGTCCGATCTCCTCCTGGGTGGTGGCCACGGCGACCACGGTGTAGCCGGAGGCTGTGAGTTTGCGGAGCGCTTCAAGCATCACAAAAACCCCGACGCGGTTGTCGAGGCTTTTGGCGGCGATGCCGTCACCGCATTCGGTGAGATCGCGGTCCAGGGTCACCATGCCGCCGATTTCGAAGGTTTCGTTCACGGCATCCGGTGTCATGCCGGTATCGACAAAAAACTGCTCGATCTCGGGCTGTTTTTCGTCGGGTTTTGCGAGCAGATGCGGCGGTTTGGTGGCGTAGCAGAGCACGCCGGGAACCGCATCGCCGGTTTTGGTGGAGACGCGCACGCGCTGGGCGAAAAGCTGGCGGGGATCAAAGCCGCCGAGGGGCTGAATGCGCAGGAAGCCTTTGTCATCGATGTGTTTGATGATAAACCCGATCTCATCCATGTGGGCGGCGATCATGATGCGTTCCTCGCGGGCACCGGGAAAGGTGGCGTAGAGATTGCCCATGGGATCGGTGGTGACCGATGCCGGATTCATGGCCGCGAGTTCACGGCGGACGATGCGGCGGATCTCGGTTTCCTGACCGGGAACGCCCCGGGCTTCGCAGAGTTCTTTAAGGAGGGAAATGTTCATGAGGAGGCAAGGGTGTTGACGCGGTCGGCAAAGGCGCGGAGGAGAGCCAGGCCGTCGGACTGACTTTTTTCGGGGTGAAACTGAACTGCGTGACATTCGCCGAAGGAGACGGCACTGACATACGGGTGACCGTAGGTGGTGAGGCCGCGGACCCAGGGCTGGTCACAGGCGGGCACGTAATAGCTGTGCACAAAATAAAAGTGACGGTTGTTGAGCGGTTCGGGAAAGACCGGGTGCGGGGTGGTCCAGGCCACCCGGTTCCAGCCCATTTGCGGAACTTTGAGGTCGGGGGAGTCCTGAAAGCGGCGGACCAGACCGGGGAGCACGCCGAGTCCGTCAACCCCGGGGCTTTCCTCGCTGCCTTCAAAGAGAACCTGGAGGCCCATGCAGATCCCGAAAAAGGGGCGGTCGGCGGCGATCCAGTCGCGGAGCGGATCGACGAATCCGTGGTCCCGCAGATGGCTCATGCAGTCGCGGAACGCGCCCTGACCGGGCATAAGGATCCCATCCAGCCCGGACAGGCCTTCCGGACGCTCCACACGCACTGCGTCCACCCCGAGGGCTTTGCAGGTATTGAAGACACTGCCGAGATTGCCCATGCCGTAATCGAGTACACCCAGCATCATGCGCCTCAGATCAGATCTTTGCTGGAGGGAACGCCCTTGACCCGAGGATCGTGTTGTTTGGCGTAGTCCAGGGCTTTGGCCACGCCTTTGAACACCGCTTCGTGGGCGTGGTGCACGTCTTTTCCGTAGAGCTGGGCGATGTGCAGGTTCATCCGGGCCTGGGTGCTGAAGGCGCGCCAGAATTCTTCGAGGAGCTGAAGATCAAACTCTTTGATGTGCGTGGCGGGGTGATCGATCTCATAAACCAGAAAGGGGCGGCCGCCCAGATCGAGGGCGACGCGGGCCATGGCCTCGTCCATCGGCAGCATCGCCCAGCCGTAGCGGCGGATGCCCTTGCGGTCGCCGAGGGCCTGGTTGAGAACCTCTCCGAGAACAATACCGACATCCTCGACGGTATGATGGTCATCCACATGCAGATCGCCTTTGGCATGGACGGTCAGATCCAGCAGCGCATGTTTGGTGAGTAGTTCGAGCATGTGGTCGAGAAAGCCAACCCCGGTTTGGATATCGGCGGTGCCGGAGCCGTCAAGATTCAGGGTGAGCGAAATATCGGTTTCGCGGGTTTTACGGTGTTTGGAGGCGGTTCGTGGGTTCATGCTTTGCTTATGCGTAAAAAGTTTGGAGGAGCCAAGCTAATTTTTCCCTTTTCAAGACGGGAATTGGGGGTATTCTGTCCGCATGAAGCCCTTAAAGTCAGCTCCGGAACTGTTGGACATGTTTTATTTGCATATGCGCTCGGCCCTGATCGAGA
>PXDP01000410.1 GCA_003565035.1 PVC group bacterium
AAGTCGGTGGCGACACCGTCGCCTATGTCGCAGACGACAGCCCCGAAGCTCTCCGCGACGGCATCCTCGACTTAATCAATGAACTACCCGCATCACGCCATATCCGGATTGAACGGGCCCTGAAACGCTGTGAGTTGTTTTCATGGGAGCGCACCGCGGAGGAAACCCTCCGGGTGCTTGCACGTGTTTATGCGTCCTGAACCGCAGCCGGTCTGGAGGCGATCTCCTTGCTGATTTGCCGGACCAGGGTGCCCGGGACGAAGGGCTTGGGCACATACCCGGCCGCGCCGTCCTGAATGACATCCGCCAGCACTTCCTTGTCGGGATTGCCGCAGGTGACCAGCACCGGGAGTTCCGGACTGGCTTTGCGGATGCGGTGGAAGAGTCCCGCATCCGGCCGCGCATCGCGTCCGAGTACCAGATCGAGCAGAACCAGATCCACATTTTCCGTTTTGAGCATCTCCAGGATCTCTTTGCCGCTCTCCGCACTGATCACCTGATAATTTTCCTGCCGCAGCGCCGAGGCCAGCAGGTTGAGCTGATCAGGATCGTCGTCCACCACCAGAATCTTTCCTTTGGGGGAGGGGATGTCGGTAATCACCGAAATCGGTGGACGGGCCAGGGGCAGATAGAGGCTGAATTCTGTTCCTTTACCCAGGGTTGAATCCACCAGCAGATATCCGCTCATGTAGTGCACAATCGCTTCGGCCAGCACCATCGGGAAATTGGAGTCGTCTTTCCCTGAGGCAAACAGCTTGTCCACTTCATCCTCGGTCAGGCCTTTGCCGGTGCTTTCCAGGGTCAGCACCATATATTCACCAACCGGAACCATTTCCGAACCGTGGAGGGGTTGGTCGAGGTATACCGGTTTGCTGCTCAGCATGAGTGGATTTCCGGGCGCACTTTGCAGGGCGGAAAACCGGAGCAGCGTCCGCAAAGCCTGAATCAGATAGCGTTCCGATGTCTGGGTCATGAATTCCGTTCCGCCCGGCATCCATTCAAGTTTGGCGGCGGCCAATGCCGGGCTGCTCCGAATGAAGTCCGCGTCCGCCAGCAGCGAATCGATCAGCTTATCGAGATAGGTCGGCTGACCCGGCAGGCGGTTCACTTCCTCAAGATGCTGCAAATCACGGGTGACCTGCTCGATGGAGCGGGCACTGGCCGAAACCTGCATCAGAGAGAGTTCCAGCTCATCGCTGTCCGCGTTCTGTGCGTCTTCCAGCGTCAGCGTGCTCTGCACCATCCGTTTCTGAATGTCCCCGGCCGCGCCCCGGATTTCCGGCAGCGCCTCCCGGCACATCAGCGCGTACAGCTGCAGTTTCTGCGCCCCGAACAGCTTGGACATCACCCGGTGCCGCCGCCGGCGGGTGTGATAGCTCTCACTCACGTCCCGGATCAGACCGGTGTACACCACATCCTCTGCAAAGCGCCCTTCGGAGCTTAAGAATTCAAAGATGATGTCCTTCCGCGTGTCGGTCTGCTTCAGATGAATTTCCTGAACCGACCCCGTCCGGAACACATCCACCGGATCCTGGTCGGCCGGCTGATGCGCCTCGACGGATTCCAGATGCGCCCCGGTGACCACGTCCCAGATATCCAGACCGGACACGCCGGCGGGCTGCAGGCCCAGAAGCTTGGCCGCCTTTGGATTCGCGGAAGTCAGGAGCCCTTCTTTGGTGAAGGTGATGATCCCGTCATTCAGATCCCGGAAAATCGAGGTCAGCCGGCTCATGGTCAGATCCAGCGCATCAATCACCTTGTTATACTGACGGGCAATCTGACCGATTTCGGTGAACGGTTCGACGCGGACGCGTTTGGAAAGGTCCCCCGTACGCGCATGCCGCTCCATGTCTTCCATGAGAAAGACCGTTTCGGTGCGGGCCCCGTGCTCGCTGATGTTCAGGCCGGCGTGTTCCTCTTCGGCCGTGACCCTGAAGGGGAACTTTTTGTTGATGGCCCAGAGGAACGCAAAGGCCATGACAAAGGACCAGAACCCAATAATCACCACCCCGGTGAGCTGGGTCTGGAACATGGCCACCCGGTCGACCTCGGCTCCGATGATGTTCGGATCGGCAAACAGGGCCGCCGCCAGGGTTCCCCAGATCCCCGGCGTCAGGTGGGCGGGAACCGCGCCGATGGCGTCGTCGATCTGGAAGCGTTCCAGCACACGGGTGGTCACCAGCATAATCAGGCCCCCGATGGCGCCGATGATCAGAGCCGCCAGCGGGCCGGTAATATCGCAGTTCGCCGTCACCGCCACCAGACCGGCGATCGCGCCGTTCATGACCAGTCCGGGGTCGGGAAGTTTTTTGTAGAAAGGCGCCAGTGCCATGACCGCGACCATGCCGGCCACCGCGCCCAGCAGGGTGTTCATCATAATCAGCGGCACCCCGTCGGTGAATCCCAGAACAGACCCGCCGTTGAACCCGAACCAGCCGAAGATGAGAATCATGGTGCCCAGCATCGCCATCGGCATGTTGCTGCCCGGGATTTCCACCGCTTTGCCATCCTTATCGAAGCGACCCAGACGCGGACCGACAATGATCACCACCGCCAGGGCCACCCAGCCGCCGGTGCTGTGCACCACACTGGACCCGGCGAAATCATGGAACCCCTGCCGCGCCAGCCAGCCGGAAGGTTCTCCAAGCGCATCCGAGGCCCAGACCCAGTGGCCAATAAACGGATATACCAGAATCGAGAAGATCACGGTAATCACCACATACGCGTAGAACTTCAGACGTTCCGCCGTGGCGCCAGAGATGATCGTGGCTCCGGTGGCGCAGAACATCGCCTGAAAGATAAACACACTGAAGAGCATCGGGGCATCAAAGCCATCCGGCCTGAAGAAGAACCCGCTGTTGCCAAACCAGCCGCCCACCGACGTGCCGAACATCAGTCCGTAGGACACCGCCCAGTAGAGGGCCACGGCGACCCCGAAGTCCACCACGTTTTTAAATGCCACGTTAATTGAGTTTTTACTCCGGGTCAGACCGCTTTCCAGGCAGAGAAATCCTCCCTGCATCAGGAAGACCAGCCCTGCGCAAAGCAGGATCCACAACATATCCAATAATTCAGCGTCCATTGAAGGCTCCGTTTTTCATGGTTCAGGTGTTCAGTTCAAAAAGAGTGTCAAAATAAGAGGAGATCCGCTCCCGCTTTCGAAGGGCTCCCCGCGCGGTCCGTCCGGGCAACTGGATTTCCTGGCCCTGGGCATTGAATTCAACGCTCAGGACCAGGCCCGGGAGGGCCACATAGTCCCGCTGACGCAGCACGCCGTCCTCATACGTGGAAACAATGTGGGCCTCCTGGCGCTCCCCCTGTTCATAGAGGTGACGGAATTCCTGGAAATGGGTATGCCGCTGTTCCCGGTCGCGGGTACGGACCCGCTCCACATACACGCCGTGCCGCACCGGGCCGTCGCTGGACCGGAAAAAACGGATCTGCTGATACCAGACCGCCTCCTCCGGGCTGGTGATTTCCTCGACCTCAATATCAAACCGGCGGGACGGCGCCTCAGGCAGAGGAAACGTGTCGATGGAGGAGGGCTGCGCCCAGGTTAACGCGGAGATCAAACTGAAAAGAAAAATGGATCGCATCATAAAAAGAGTGGGAATGGGTTAAGTGACGCACCCCTTTTCATCTCTCTGGATTATTTATCCACTCTGTAATAAACGATTTTGATTAAAAAAAATTCTTTAGACACAATTTTGTTTCTCAAATGACATATAACCACAAAAATGGTATTTTTGAGAACTGTGCGATTCCGGGTGGCAATTCATCTTGACGAAGCCCGCGGTCGAAAAAAAATAAACTTCCCGCTTGCTTCAGAAGCGAAATTCTATTATCCACACAGTCGTTCAACATTCCAGCGTGGCTCAATGGTAGAGCGGGTGACTGTTAATCACTAGGTTGTAGGTTCGAATCCTACCGCTGGAGCCAATTTTACCCCCTGAAAACACTTGTTTTCAGGGGTTTTTTATTGGGGTATTTTATTGGTTGGGCTGGGGATCGGGCCTTGTCTTCAGAATGTCCGATACGCCTGACTTTAGTGTACTTTTCTGGTCATGGAGTTTGATTTCGACAGCCGCAAAGTCCGTGCCTGGCTGAATCCGGATGTCAACGGGGCCGCACCCTCACATGAACTCGCCTCCGCCACTGTGGACATGCAGGATACACTCGATGGGATCAGCCGTATGGACATCATTGGACACAGCAACCGAGACGGATTTGACGAAATCCGCATCGCACGTTCATTTTCCGACCTCTACAGCGGCACCGAAACCGCCCGCGCGATTCGCATGGAGGACGACACCGCCGATCCACTGATTTCCCCTTCCTCCTCCTGGCGGTTCTATCAGTTCGGCACCACCGCATCCACGCAGGATACCGACTGGATGGCCGATCCCGACGGAGACGGCGTGCCCAATCTCCTCGAATATGCCCTCGGCGGCGATCCTCACAGCCCGAACACCATTCCCCAACTCGAATCCGGCTTGACCGACATCAATGGCCAGACCTACTGGACCGTGCAAATCGACCGCAACCCCGCCGCCCACGACATCCGCTTTGATTTCGAAACCAGTGTGGACCTCATCGACTGGTTTGGCGGGTCCGAACATCTCCAAATCCTGGAAGAGCTGCCCGACTCCATCCGAGTCCGCAGTACCCAACCGCTGTCCTCCGAAACCCTCCGTTTTGTGCGCTTTGGTATCATTTTGGAAGGGTTTGGCTTGGGAATTCTGTAAACACAGTCTTCGACCCCAAAGGGGTCGGGTACGGTAGCTTCGGGTCGACAGACCCGTAGATTGGCACCCCACCGCCCCATACGACCCTGGAGGGGTCGGGGAACTTTTGAGGGTGCTTGCACCCGAATCCAACGCGTAAGGACCTGCGGGTGCAAGCACCCCGGCATCGTACCCGACTGCCGGGGTCGTCGTGTCCCCTTGGGGGATACCCCCTGGGTCTGGCGACCCGGGGCTACCTTCCCCGACCCCTGCCGGGGTCCTTATGACATTTGGATCTGCGATCCTGGGGCTGCGCTCCTTCGTCGCTGACCCGGGGAGCCGTAATCATCTGATTTGCTGTAGGAATGGAATGTTTCCGCTGGCCGGGACGAGCCCGGCGCGCGGTGTCCGGGCGGACAACAGCCTCGTGGAATGAAATGTTCGCGGAATACCGACCAAGGTCGGACCGCGATGAGCAGTCCCCCCAGATTTTCAAACCCATGGGCGCCCCCGGCAAAAAAACGCTTTTCCGATGAACGGAAAAGCGTTGAACGGGTTTTCCGATGATCGGAAACCTTGGACCTGATTTTTCCGATGATCGCAAAAGGCCCACGGCGATTTTCCGACCGTCGGAAAAGGGAGGTCAGCCGAAATACTCCGGCTCGTTGCCGGGTTTCCACTTGATGTTGCAGCCGATGGAGGGCTGTTGGTCGGTGAAGACTTCTTTTCCGGCCAAAACCAGGTCGATGGCGGCGCGGAGGTCTTTGCCGGTGACGGGGATGTCGCTGCCGGGACGGCTGTCGTCGAGCTGCCCGCGGTAGGCGAGTTTGTGGTTTTCGTCGAAGAGGAAAAAGTCCGGGGTACAGGCGGCGGTGTAGGTTTTGGCCACTTCCTGGGTTTCGTCGTAGAGGTAGGGGAAGGTGAATCCGAAGGCTTTGGCCTGTTCGGCCAGCTTTTCGGGAGCGTCGGCAGGATGGGATTCCACGCTGTTGGCGGAGATGGCCACGAGTTTAAGGGAGGTGTCGGCGTAGTCTTTGCCGAGTTTGCCGAGCGCTTCCTGAATGTGCACCACAAAAGGGCAGTGGGCGCAGATGAAAAGGACTGCGAGCGGATGTCCTTCGAAATCCGAGCGGGATACGGGCTTGCCGCTGACGGTGTCGGTGAGGGTGAAGTCGGGTGCGGGCGTGCCCAGGGGCAGCATGGTGGAGGCGGTTTTAACCATTCGGGGGATCCTTTCGTACAGGAATGAGGGCTTTGCGGCGGTTGTGGGTGCGGAGTATCAGCCAGGTGGCGGTCAGGATGACCAGCGCGGTGCCGAGACTGAGCAGGGCATGGGTGATATCTCCGTGATCGGCCGGACCGGGATGTCCGGGATGCGCAAAAACCAGAGTCGGGGTGAGATAGAGCAGGTTGTGTATTTTCATAGCAAAGAGAACATAGGCCGGAAGTGGATTTCGTCCACTAAAAAATCAGGATTGCAGACGGTTGGCGCCTTCGATGAGGCGTTTGGCGATTTGGCGGACCTCCGCCTCGGTGGTGGGCACGCCGAGGCTGATGCGCAGGCTGCGGGCGGCGAGATCGGGGTCCACCCCCATGGCGCGGAGCACATGGCTGGGTTTTTCCTGAAGCGAAGCGCAGGCGCTGCCGGAGCTGGCGACCACATCGGAGAGTTGCGCCAGCCATTTGCCCCGCAGACCGGGCAGAGTGAACATGGAGGTGCCCGGCAGTCGGTCGGCCCCTTCGCTTTGAACGATTAGGCCGGGGAGGCTGCGTTTGACCTCCGATTCCAGCAGGCGGGTGAGCCGCTGCAGATGGGCGCGGCGGGCGTTCACTTCGCGGGCGGCGAGGTCGGCGGCGAGTCCGAAGCCGGCGATGCCGGGAACGTTTTCGGTACCGCTGCGGAGTCCGTTTTCCTGTCCGCCGCCGCGGATCAGCGGGGAGAGGGCGAGGCCGCGGCGTTTGTAGAGGGCTCCGACACCTTTGGGACCGTAACATTTGTGGGCGGAGAAACAGGCGAAATCGATGCCCTCGGCATGAACCGAGAAGGAGGCTTTGCCGAGCATCTGGGTCATATCGCAGAAGACCAGGGCCCCGGCGGCGTGACTGAGGCGGACGACTTCGCGGATGTCCTGAAGCACGCCGGTTTCGTTGTTGGCGGCCATGACGCAGACCAGCGCGGTTTTTGGGGCGGTTTTGTCGTTGAGCTGACGGGCGAATGCGTCGAGGTCCAGCCGGCCCTGGGGATCGACCGCGAGTTCGATCCATTCCGCGCCGGCAGGCGTGCAGGCCTCGGCGGGCATGCAGACGGCGGGGTGCTCGATGGTGCTGGTGAGGATGCGCGGGCGGGTGGGCAGGAGGCGTTCCATCACGCCGAAAATGGCGGTATTGCAGGCCTCGGTGGCTCCGCTGGTGAAGAGGATCTCGTCAGTCGAGGCCCCCACAGCGCGGGCGACCTGCTCGCGGGCGGTGTCAATCGCCGCACGCGCCCTGCGCCCCATCAGTGAGGCGCGGTTGCTGGGGTTGCCATAGGTTTCGCACAGACAGTCCCGCACAAGGTCGGCGACTTCGGGAAGGCAGGGCGTGGTGGCGTTGTAGTCGGCGTAAATCATGTTCAGCCAATCGCAATCATGCGCTCGATGGGGATTTTTGCTTTCTGGATGATGTCGTCGGGGAGCTGGATTTCGGGACTGCGGTTTTTCATGCAGAGATAGAGTTTTTCGAGGGTATTGCGCTTCATGTGGGGGCAGGTGTTGCAGGAGGTGCAGCTGCCTTCTTTGCCGCCGACGGCGTTGGCGGGGGCCATGAGGAAGGTGGCGTGGGGGGCGGCTTCCCGCATTTTATGGATGATGCCGGGTTCGGTGACCACGATGTAGGTGGCGTGGGGCGGTCCGTTGGCCACCGCTTCGAGCAGGCGTTTGGTGCTGCCGATGACATCGCCAAGGTCGCGGACGGCCCGGGGGCATTCGGGGTGCACGAGCACCTTGGCTCCGGGCCATTCCTGCTTCATTTCCGCGATGGCCTGTTCGCTGAAGATCTCGTGTACTTCGCAGGAGCCTTCCCATAGGAGCAAATCGCGTCCGGTTTCGCGGCGGACCCAGTCTCCGAGATATTTGTCGGGGCCGAAGATGATTTTGCGGTCTTTGGGGAGGCTGTTGATCACATGCACGGCGTTGGAGGAGGTGACGCAGTAGTCCGTCAGCGCTTTGACGGCGGCGGAGGTGTTCACGTAGTTGACGACGAGGTGATCGGGATGGGCATCGATAAAGGCTTTGAATTCCCCGGGGGGGGCGCTCTCGGCGAGGGAACAGCCGGCGGCGAGGTCCGGGAGCAGCACGGTTTTGTGCGGGGAAAGGACTTTGGCGGTTTCGGCCATGAAATGAACCCCGCAGAAGACGATGATATCGGCATCGTTGTCGGCGGCTTTCCGCGAGAGATCCAGACTGTCGCCAATAAAATCGGCCACATCCTGAATTTCATCAATTTGATAGTAATGCGCGAGAATAATCGCATTCATTTCGCGCTTGAGGCGTTCGATTTCCGGGACCAGATCCACCTGCAGGTCACCGGGGGAGCGTGTGAGCATGATCATGGTGGAAATACTAACGGCTCCGACGGATCATACAAGTTTAAAGGGTGGGCGTTTTTCGGCAGTGATGAGGAAGAAGAAGAGACCGCGAATGGTGAGGGGAAGCAGTTCCAACGGATAGCTGCGCTGGACAACGGATGATGAAGACGGGTGGAGCTTGGCTTGTATTTTGACAGGTATTTTAAAGAAGAAAGAAGAGACCGC
>PXDP01000284.1 GCA_003565035.1 PVC group bacterium
ACCCTTTATACCGGACGCCGGATTGTGGAGGATGTCCCGGAAGAAATCGTCGAGGCGATGTATCAGGTGCCTTTTGAGATTCCGGCGGATGAACTGGAATTCGATCCTCCTTTGGTGGCCCACGAGAACCTGATCCTGAAAAATGCCCGGAAAAGCGCGCTGGTCACCTTTGATCCTTTCACGTTTACCCTGAAGCGGGTGGATAAACGCTCCGTCTTCGGCATCACCCCCCGCAACGCGGAACAAACTTTCGCGCTGGCGGCTCTGCTCAACGATGATATCCCTCTGGTCAGCATTTCCGGTAAAGCCGGCACCGGGAAAACCCTGCTGGCCCTGGCGGCGAGCCTCGAAAACCGCCGTTCGTACCGGCAAATCTACCTTGCGCGCCCTATTGTTCCTCTCAGCAACAAGGACATCGGCTATCTGCCCGGGGAAATCAAAGCCAAGCTTGATCCTTACATGCAGCCGATGTACGACAATCTTTCGGTGATTCAGAACCAGGGCGGCGCGGACAACAACAATCAGACCGAACAGGTCCGCAAAATGCTGGAGGATGAGAAACTGGTTATCTCCGCGCTCAGCTACATCCGCGGACGAAGCCTGAACCGGATCTATTTTATTGTCGACGAGGCTCAGAATCTCACGCCCCACGAGGTCAAAACCATCATCACCCGCGCCGGAGAAGGCACGAAAATCGTGCTGACCGGGGATATTTTCCAAATCGACCATCCCTACCTCGACACCCAGTCCAACGGGCTCACCTACCTCATTGAGCGTATGAAAGGTCAGAAACTTTACGCCCACATCACCCTCGAACGCGGCGAGCGCTCCGAACTCTCCGAACTGGCGAGTGATTTACTCTGAGTCCGGAAAACGGCGGATTCAGGTCTTGCCCGCCCTGAATGTCAATGGTAGGGGCGAAACATGTCGAAGCGAACGATCATCATTGGCGATGTGCACGGGTGCCACAAGGAGTTGTCCCGTCTTCTGAAAGAGGTCCAGGCGGACCCCAAGGAGGACCGGATTCTCTTTATTGGCGACCTGATCAACAAAGGGCCCTCCTCCCGGGGGGTCTGGGACCTGTTCCGGGAAATGCACGGTCAGGCGATCCTCGGCAATCATGAACTGAGTCTTCTTGAACTTGTGCAGGGAAAATTCCACAAACACGGGAAATATTTCGAGCAGCTGCAGAAAGATTTCGGGCGGTACTTTACCGACTTTGTTCAGGATGTCTCCAATTGGCCGCTTTGGTTTGAGGATCACGAACTGATGCTGGTTCATGCCGGTCTGGTTCCCGGTCTGCATCCGGATCAGACGGATCCCTGGGTTCTTACCACGATCCGAACCTGGGACGGTGAGGGGGCGGACCTGAAAAATTCGAACAATCCCCCCTGGTTCGATTTTTATGCCGGAAATGATCTGGTGGTGTTCGGACACTGGGCGGCACTCGGCGGCCTCGACCGTCCCCGGCTGGTGGGGCTGGATACCGGCTGTGTCTACGGAGGACGGCTCTCCTGTCTGATCCTGCCGGAACGGAAACTTGTCAGCGTTCCGGCCAAAAAAGCCTATGCGGCCATCAACTGACCGAAATAATATCATTTTGATGTTTTTTTGCACTTTTAGATCGACAGACCGTACCTATAAAGGACTATAGAGGACAAATACCCACAAAAGTTCTTAAGATGGAGACCGCATGAGCACACAGAAACAGCAGGAAATTATGACCCTGGCCGAATTGGCCAATTATTTAAAAGTCGCGGAGAAAACCGTGGTCCGCATGGCCCGGGAAGGCAAGATCCCCGGCACAAAGGTGGCCAGTCAGTGGCGCTTTATGCGCAGTCTGGTGGACGAATGGCTGGAAAAACGGATGCAGCCGGTCACCCGCACCAATTTGTTTGAACTGATCAAGCATGCGCCTGAGGTGGTCCCGGTTTCCCGTCTGGTCTCTCCGGATCTGATGCTCTTCAATGTAAAGCCCGGTCCGGTTGAAAAAGTGCTGGAGCAGTTGATCAAGCCGCTGGAAAAGAAAGGGTTGATTGATGACCGGAAGCAGTACTTGCAGCTCCTGATTCAGCGGGAGCAGTTGCATTCCACCGCTATTGCCCCGCATGTGGCCATTCCGCACGCCCGCACGCCTGCCGATGCCAGCCTCAAGAAAAGCGCGCTGGTTGTGGGTATTTCTCCGGATGGTGTCGACTTTGGTGCCGGGGACGCGCTGAAGACCCATGTGTTTATTCTGATTTGCTCGGAGGACGAGGTGGTTCACCTCCGCCTGCTGGCCAAAATTTCCCGGCTGCTTTCCCAGAAAGCCATGATCAAGCGTCTGATGACCTGCACGAACAGTGAGCAGGTGATCGCCCTGCTTGCGGAAGCCGAGTGGAGTATCGCCATGCAAAATCAGGAATAAACCTCAATTTCTCAAGCGAAAGACCCGACCATGAGTGATCCCGGAGCCAAACTTTTCGATGACGCGCTTTCCCCCGAGCGGGTTTTTGTAACCCGACTGAATGGCAAGGAGGCGGTGCTGAACGCTCTTATCGATGCGCTCTGGCAGTCCGGCGAGGTGCAGGACCTTGAGGCCTTTCGTTCGGCGGTGTTTATGCGTGAATCGCTGATGAGCACCGGGATTGGTCTGGGGGTCGGGGTGCCGCACGCCCGCCTCTCCTCGGTCCGGCGGATGGTGATGGCGGTTGCAGTGAATGAAACGCCGCTGGATGATTATGAATCGATTGACGGCTATCCGGTCCGTTTTGTGGCGCTGGTGGCCGGACGCACCGATCAGCAATCCAATTACGTCCGGCTGCTGGCCACCCTCAGCCGCTTGGTCAAAGACGAAACCCGGCGGCAGAGCCTGCTGGACGCGGGCAATCCGGAGTCAGTTTACACCCTTTTACGGGCGGGCCTTTAGCCGCCTGGCGGATCTAAAATCCTGACCGGCGACTGCGGATTTCCGCAAAGACATCTTCTGGAGCGGCCGTGTCCAAGCCCAGAGCCCGGATGATTTCAGGATGATCCGCCATGAGCATGGGATTCCTGCGGGACTGCTCTCCGACGGTCACCGGGGCGTAAATCCGTTTTTCGACTCCGGCGGTCTCCACTTGCCGGAGCCCCTCGGCAAAGACCGGCATCTCCGGAAAGCATTGGGTGGCAAATCGGTAGTTTTCGAGGGCATAATCATGCCCGAAGCAAAGCAAGGTGTCATCCGGCAGTGCCCGCAGCTTCAACAGAGAGTCCCACATCCGTTCCGGCGGGCCGGCAAACAGACGCCCGCAGCCACCGGCAAACAGCGTATCACCGCAAAAACACACGCCAGCGGCGGGCATGTAAAAAGAAGTGTCGCAATCGGAATGTCCGGAAGTGTCCATGATCCGGATTTCCAGCCCCCGCCATGAAAAAGAGCCCCCGCCATTGGGGAGGGGTGTGGAGGCCGGCAGCCCCAGGCGTGAATGGGCCAGGACTTCGGCGGGATGCGATTGAAGGAGCCTCTTGAGTCCCGCCGTGTGATCCCGGTGTCCATGGGTAATCAAGACCCGGTCCAGCTTCAGGTTATGCGCCCTCAGGAACCGGTCCACCGGCGCGGCCTCCGGGACGTCCACCAGAAGTGCGTGGCCCTCCGCATCCGCCAGCCCCCAGGCAAGGTTGTCCTCCAGACAGGGTACTCCAAAAAGGCGGAGAGCCACCCCAGAGCCGTCAAGCAATGCAAAAACAGGAGAAATATCGGAAAAAGCCATGAAGGATTCCAAACGAAACGAACTTAAAAAGGCAAATAAAGAGCCTTATTGTCCTACTAAGGGTTCAAATCAAAACAAAAAAGTAAAAAAACGTCGTATTTTCAGAGTTTTCTGCTATACGTAATCATCATTCAATACAGGAAAAGAGCGTTTTCAGCTCCCTGAAGGTTCAGTATAAAATTCATATAGATTGAGAAGAGGCATGATTATACTTCACGCGACGTACGCGGATCATCAAATACATTTTTGGGGTGAAAAGCCTGTGGACGACTTGGAGGGCGCGGCGCTGGCCGCCGGGAAAAAAGCCGTCTCCTTTTATCCCTATGACGCGGGGGAAGAGACCCTCAAGGAAATTCTGTGCGAGACCCTTTTTGACCGTTCCATCCGCCGCAAAGACGCGGTGGACCGGGTCGTCTGGCTGCCCACATCGGGGAATACAGCCATCGCCTCCAGTCCGCTGTTGAGCAAAAATCCGGTCGCCCACAAAGATGTTTCGCTCCAGCCGTGGAAAGTCACCACGATGAGCCTGACGCTGGAAAGCACTATCGGATTTCTGGCCGCGTTTGTGGACAAAGAATTGTTGAGTTCCGGGGTCATGGGCGGTGCCGATTTGGGGTTCTGGACCAAAGTTATGCGCTTTGCGGGTGCTTTGGTGACCCGGCAGGAGTATCTCCCCGGCCTCGAGCGCACCAAATCCGGCGAACTGGAAGCGATCTGGGAGCCGATTTTCCTTGGGAACGACCTCGAATATCTCAATCAGCTCGTGGAGGCCATGCCGCACGCCTGCGGGTGCATGCAGTCTATTCATGTAAAAGACAAAATGCCCACACTTTTCCCGGCCACCATGGTCCAGGATTTTATCACCCAGATTGTGGATTATTTGGCCCGCTACTCGATTTTCACGCAACCGCAGTCCAGTTGGCCGAAGAGCTTTCTCAGCGACCCCGGTACCGAATTCGACAGCATGCACGATCACTGGCTGAATGCGCTGGTCACCGAGGAACCGATCCTGCCGGATGCGCCGGAGGATTTGCGGGATCTGTATCATCAGGTCCGTAACTGGCGCAAGCCTATCTCGCTGTCCACCGCCACACCTTTCCGGCTTTGTCTTAAACTGGAAGAGCCGACACCTGACGCCAAAACCAAAAACTGGTTTGTCCACTTTTTCCTGCAGTCCCTCAGCGATCCGTCGCTGCTGATTCCTGCCGAACATGTCTGGAATCCCAGCCCGGAAGAGGCCAAGGTTCTCAACTCTGATGTGTTTGATGCCAAGGAATTCCTCCTGTCCTCTCTCGGGATTGCCAGCACCATCTGCCCCCGCATGGAAAACAGCCTCCGGCAGGATGCGCCCAAAGGCTATGAACTGGATACAGACGGCGCGTACGAATTTCTCACCCAGCGGTCGCTTGCGCTTGAACAGGCCGGCTTCGGAGCCCTGACTCCTGAATGGTGGCACCAGAACGCCAGTCAACAGCGTCTGGGAACCCGGGCGATTCTGCACAGCAGTGAAAAACCCGAAACGCCCAAAAAAGGGAAAAAACCGGGTTTCAGTCTGGATCAGGTTCTTGAATTTGACTGGGAAATCACCCTCGCAGGTGAAAAAGTTACCCGTGAAGAATTGGAATCCCTGGCCAAATCGCCCTCTCCGCTCGTGAATATGCGGGGGCACTGGATTCAGGTCAGCGAAAAAGAAATCAACAAAGCCCTGGAATTCACCTCTTCCACACACAAAGCCAAAGCGCCTCTGCGCGAAATCGTGCAAATGGCCCTGGGGGCCTCCAAATCCGCCGATGAATTCAAATTCGACGGGGTCGAAGCCAGCGGCTGGGTCCAGGAATTCCTGGAACAGCTTCAGGGAGTCAACAGCTTTCAGGAATTGCCCCCGCCCGAGGGTCTGACCGGTGATCTGCGTCCGTACCAGCTCCGCGGGTATTCCTGGCTGACGTTCCTGAAGCGCTGGGGGCTCGGCGCCTGCCTCGCTGACGACATGGGTCTGGGGAAAACCATACAGGCGCTGACGCTGATTCAGTACGAGCGCGAACACGGATGTGAAAAGCCCTACCTGATCATCTGCCCCACCTCTCTCACCGGGAACTGGTACAAAGAGGTGAAGAAATTCACGCCCGATCTTCCGGTACTGGTTCACCACGGAGTCAACCGCAATAAGGGATCCGCTTTCCGCAAGGATGCGGAAAAATATGCAGTGATCATCAGCAGTTATTCTCTGCTGCATCGTGACATCGAGGTCCTCAAGACGATTGACTGGGGCGGCGCGATCCTTGACGAAGCGCAGAACATCAAGAACCCCAAAACCAAGCAGGCCCGCTCCGCCCGGTCCATTAAAGCGGATAACCGCATCGCCCTCACCGGTACGCCGATTGAAAACAATGTGGGGGATCTGTGGTCGATTATGGAGTTCCTGAACAACGGATTCCTCGGCACCCAGGCGGACTTTAAACGCAATTTCCTTCTGCCCATTCAGGCAAACCGGGATCCGGAGGTCATTCACAAACTGAAAACCCTGACCAATCCATTTATTCTCCGCCGCCTGAAGAGCGACAAATCCATCATCAAGGATCTGCCCCTGAAGCTGGAGATGAAAACGTTCTGTAATCTCACCAAGGAACAGGCCGCCCTCTACCAGGCGCTGGTTCAGGATGTGGAGAATGCGCTGGACGCGACCGACGGTATTCAGCGCAAAGGCCTGGTGCTGGCCACCCTCACCAAGCTGAAACAGATCTGCAATCATCCAGCCCAGTACCTCAACGAATCCGCGAAACTCGCAGACCGGAGCGGCAAGCTCTCCCGGCTCACAGAAATGCTGGAAGAGGTCATTGAGGTCGATGAGCGGGCCCTGATTTTCACCCAGTTCGTGGAAATGGGCAAAATCATTCAGCAGCATTTGCAGGACACCTTCGGCCAGGAAGTGATTTTCCTGCACGGGGGCGTCAGCAAAAAAGCCCGCGACAAGATGATTGAACGCTTCCAGGAAGAGGACAACGGACCGCATATTTTTGTGCTCTCTCTGAAAGCGGGCGGTACCGGTCTGAACCTCACCCGTGCCAACCATGTTTTCCATTACGACCGCTGGTGGAATCCGGCCGTGGAGGATCAGGCCACCGACCGGGTTCACCGGATTGGCCAGACCAAAAACGTGCAAATTCACAAATTCCTTTGCATGGGCACCCTGGAAGAGCGCATTGATGAAATGCTCGAACACAAAAAAGGACTCGCCGACAGCATTGTGGGCAGCGACGAGGCCTGGCTCACCGAACTGTCGACCGACGAATTGAGAAGCCTCTTCCAACTTCAACAGGACGCCATCGGCGAATAACGCGATTTAAAGGACTGCAACATCATGTCAGACAACAATAACCGAAGCACCCGTCCCCTCACCGCCCGGGGAGGTATCCGGGCCCAGACCAAAAGCCGTAAAGTCGGCAAAAACTGGTGGACCAAACGCTGGATGGCGGTTCTGGAAAACCACTACATGGGGGCGGAACTGCCCCGGGGCCGCGCCTACGCCCAGGCCGGCCAGGTTCTCGCCCTCAAAATCGAGGACGGCACCGTCTCCGCCACCGTACAGGGCTCCCGCGAAAAACCGCATAAAGTGATCATTCGCTTTAAACCGGCCCCCAAGGACCAGTGGCAGCAACTGTTTGATACCCTCACGAGTCAGGCGATTTTTGCCGCCAAACTGCTGTCTGGCCAAATGCCCGAATCCATAGAGGAGACGTTCGAGGAAAAGGGGCTGTGCCTCTTTCCGAAGAATATCGACGACCTGGAAACCTCCTGCACCTGCGGAACCAAGGGGCTGTGCCGTCACATTATCGCTGTCTATTACCTCCTGGCCGAGGAATTTGACCGGGATCCCTTCCTGTTTCTGCGGTTGCGCGGACTGGACCGGGAGCAGTTGATCCGGGACATTGGTTCCAGTGTGAAGCGAAACAACCGCATCAAGGCCGAGTATCTGGATATGGAACTTCACAGCGGCCCCCGAGAAATGGGGCGCTCATTTGGTACCGATGTAGCCTATTTCTGGAACGGGGGCTCGGTGAGTGAAGACCACCTTGGCGATGTCCGGATTCCTCCCAATCCCGGGGCCCTGTCCAAACATCTCGGTCATTTCCCCATGTGGCGGGGCGAGGAACGGTTTCTGGATGCCCTGGAGCTGGTCTATAAAAAAGCATCCAATAACGGGTTGAACGTCTTTATGGGCGATTGGTAAACTGCTCGCGCAGGGCCTCGCCCCCGGCTTCCCCGCCCGCAGCCGGGTCCAATTCCAGCGCCTGAGTCCACCAGCGTTCCGCTAGATCCAGGCGCTCCAGCGTCAGCGCCGCCCGTGCCCCGTGCACGAGTGAAGACAGTGACGGGGACACATTCATGCGCTCCGCCTCCCCAAGCTCCCGAATGACACGCCTGTATTGGCCAACGGCAAACAGTGCTTCCACGGCCATCTCCAGATGCATGCTGTTCGGATCTGCATATTGCAGGTCTCTCGCGAACCGCTCCGCTTCTGCAGGGTCCTCGCCCTCTTCACCGAAGTCCCCCCGACGGATGCGGTACAGCCAGCGAGCGGTGTCCGGCACCTCTCCGCCGGTCACCCGGTTTACGGCTTCCAAAATCCGCCCGGCCTCCTCCTGCCGCCCCCTCGCTAGAAAGTTTACCGCCCGGCCGTAGGCGGCCATCGGATGTCCGGGAGGATGCATGCGTACCAGCCGGATCATATCCTCGCGTCCCCCGGAGACATTGCCTTCCAAAAACC